>JASJYE010000174.1 GCA_030123645.1 Candidatus Hydrogenedentota bacterium
TCGCCGTCGGCGATTTTCTGCATGGTGCCGCGTAGGATTTTTCCCGAGCGCGTCTTGGGGAGGCGCTGGACCACGGTGGCGGTCTTGAAGGCGGCGACCGGGCCGATCCGCTCGCGCACCATCTGCACCACTTCCTTGACGATTTCCGCGTGACGGCGGTCTACGCCCGCGCTGAGCACGAGAAAGCCGAGCGGGAGTTGGCCCTTGAGCTGATCGGCGACTCCGATGACCGCGCACTCGGCCACTTCGGGGTGGGCGGCCAGAACCTCTTCCATGGCGCCCGTGGAAAGGCGGTGCCCGGCGACGTTGATGATGTCGTCGGTGCGCGACATGACAAACACATAACCGTCCTCGTCGATGAATCCGGCGTCGGCCGTCTTGTAGTAACCGGGAAACTCGGAAAGATACGATTTGATGAAGTGCTCGTCGGCGTTCCACAGCGTCGGGAAGGTTCCGGGTGGCAGCGGCAGTTTGATGACCAGCGCGCCGATGTCGCCGCGCTTGACCTCTTGGCCGGAATCGTCGACGACGCGCACGTCCATGCCGGGTACCGCCTTGGTGGGCGAGCCCTGTTTGATCGGCAATTGTTCGATGCCCAGGCAGTTGGAGCAGATTGCCCAACCGGTTTCGGTTTGCCACCAGTGATCGATCACCGAAACGCCAAGGCTATTTTCCGCCCATTGGAGGGTGTCCGGGTCCAGCCGTTCGCCGGCCAGGAACAGCGCCTTGAACTGTGAAAGGTCGTAGTTCTTGATCAGCGCGCCCTCCGGATCCTCCTTCTTGATGGCGCGGAAGGCCGTCGGCGCGGTAAACATCACGCCGACCCGATGCTGCGATATGACCCGCCAGAACGCACCGGCATCCGGCGTTCCTACGGGCTTGCCCTCGAACAGGATCGTGGTGTTGCCGTTAAACAAGGGTGCGTAGACGATATAGGAGTGGCCGACAATCCAACCCACGTCCGAAGCCGCCCAGTACACTTCACCGGGCTCCACGTCGTAGATGTTCTTCATCGACCATTTAAGCGCCACCGCGTGGCCACCATTGTCGCGGACCACGCCTTTGGGCTCGCCGGTGGTTCCGGAGGTGTACAGAATATAAAGCGGGTCGGTCGCGGCGACGGGCACGCAGTCATGGGGCTGGGCCGCATCGACAGCCTCATTCCAGTCAACATCCCGGCCGGGAATGAGTGCGCATTCCTCCATCGGCCGCTGCAGAATGATGCATGTCCCGGGCTTGTGCCTGGCGAGTTCGACGGCCCCGTCCAACAGCGGCTTGTAAGGGATGACGCGGTTCACCTCGATTCCGCAGGAAGCCGAGACGATAACCCTGGGTTTGCAATCATCGATGCGGCCCGCCAGTTCGTTGGCGGCGAAGCCGCCGAATACGACCGAATGGACGGCCCCGAGCCGCGCACAGGCCAACATGGCGATGACCGCCTCGGCAACCATCGGCATGTAGATGATAACGCGCTCGCCCTTGGTAACGCCGTGGTTGGCAAGGGCGCCGGCGAATTTGGCCACCTCATCGCGAAGCTCGCGATAGCTATACGTTCTGATCGTATCGGTAACCGGGCTGTCGTAGATCAACGCGGCTTGATCGGCGCGGCCGGTTTCCACATGCCGGTCAACGGCGTTGTAGCATGTGTTCAGCACACCACCGACAAACCAGCGGCAGAACGGAGGGTTCGACACGTCGATGACCTGGTTCCAGGTCTCGATCCAATCGATCTCCCTGGCCGCTTCGCTCCAGAATTCCTCGGGCTCTCTCAGCGACCGATCATAGACGTCGTCGTAGCTGAAACCCATGTCGACTATTCCCCCTGCTGCCGACGGGATCGGTGCCCCGGCTCATGTTGTTGCCACGCCAGCGCGGATTGGAGGACGGAACGGCCACCCTCATTACGCGGTGCTCTGGCGCTTCCATTTCTGCGCCGCGTCGAAACGTTCGCGCAGGTAATCCGTCTGCTCGGTCACGGCGGCGATGGCCGCGTCGGTGTCACGCGCCTTCAAGGCCGCGAGCATCTTTTCGTGCTGTTTGACGATTTCCTTGCGTTCGCGAAAACGGAAAACGACCATGTTCTGGATCGGCTGCAGCGCCTCGATGACCGCGAACATGACGAATCGAAGCACCGGGTTATGCGCGGCGTCCGCCATGGCGCGGTGGAAGCGAACATCCGAGGCGCAGAATTCGACGTCCGAGAGCGCGCTGTTCTTCTGTGTCTCGATCTCCTCCGCCATGACATCCAGTTCAACCTTCGAGTTCCTCTTGGTGGCGAGCCGCGCGCAGGTGACTTCGAGCTCGTGCCGCGCCTCCAGGACCTCGGGGACCTCGAATTCGCCGAGGCTAACAAGCAGCGCCGTCGCCGTGGTCAGGTTGGAGCTCACTTCCTCATAGCTCGGCCGGTTGACGAATGTACCACCCGCCGGTCCGCGCCGGGATCGGATGAGGCTCTGCGCGGCAAGCCGCTTGAGTGCTTCCCGGATTGTCGGGCGCGAGACCTGGAACTGCTTCGCGAGCTCTGCTTCCGTGGGCAACTGATCATCCACCTTCAGCGTGCCGTCCGTGATGGATGCGCGAATCTTTTCCGCGATCTGCTTGGCCAGCGACGCCGTGACTAGCGGTTCATACTTCAACTTCAAAGACCCCAACTCACTACTCCTTTAAGAGACCGATCCATATGCGATAGCGCCAGGAAACGCCTGTCGGAAGAGAGAAGGCCATACCTTCGCCGGGTTTTTCATAGCACTTTCTCCAACCGCGCACAGCCTCTTTTACAGAAACACGCATTTCAACATTTGTTAATTTGCTTGACAAATATCATATTGTCAAAATACTTGTAAAGCTAATCTTAAAAAAGACCCCGACGGGCGGAAAACACAGGGAGGATGATTCATGGACACGGTGTCCACGCACGGGGGTGATTCACGCCCTGAGATCGTCGATCTCGGCGAGGCTCCGCCCTTGGGCGTCGTGCCTGAAAAGATGCACGCTTTCTGCGTTCGCCAGGATCGATTTGGCGAACCGAAAAACGCCTGGCAGCGGGAGGTGATCAACACACCCGAAATCGGGCCCAAGGATGTGCTCGTCTACACCATGGCCACGGGGATCAACTACAACAACGTCTGGGCGGCCCTGGGGTATCCCATCGATGTTATCGCCGTCCGCCAGAAGAAGGGCGAGCCCGAGGATTTTCACGCCGGCGGCAGCGACTGCTCAGGGATAGTCTGGGCCGTCGGCTCCGAAGTCGACAACGTCAAGCTCGGCGACGAGGTTGTCATCCATTCCGGATGGTGGGAGCCTGACGACCCCTGGGTACTCTCGGGTAAAGACCCCATGCTCGCCCCCTCGACCCGGATCTGGGGGTATCAGACCAATTACGGCAGCTATTGCCAGTTTGCCCGTGCGCAGTCGCACCAATGCCGGCCCAAACCCGAGCACCTGACCTGGGAGGAAGCGGCCTGCTATATGCTTTGCGCGTCCACGGCCTATCGCATGCTCATGGGCTGGGCGCCCAATGTCGTCGAAGAAGGCGACGTCGTCCTCGTTTGGGGCGCGGCCGGGGGCCTCGGCAGCATGGCCACTCAGATCGTCGCCGCCCAGGGTGGCAAGCCGGTGGCCGTGATTTCCGACGAGGACAAGCGCCAATTCTGCCTGGACAACGGGGCCGTGGGCGTCATCAACCGCAACGACTTCGACCATTGGGGTTGCATGCCCGACACGGCGAGCCCCGAGTGGGGCGCCTGGATGAAAGGCGCGCGCGCCTTCGGCAAGGCGATCTGGGAGGCGGTCGGCGAACGCAAGAGCCCTCGGATCGTGTTTGAGCATCCGGGGGAGGCGACGCTCCCGACGTCCGGTTTCGTCTGTGACACCGGCGGCATGGTGGTGATTTGCGCCGGCACGACGGGCTACAACGTGACTTTGGACCTTCGTTACCACTGGATGATGCAGAAGCGTTTCCAGGGCAGCCACCTTTCCAACGACGAGCAGGCGGCCGCCATCAATCAGCTAATCATCGACGGAAAAGTCGACCCCTGTCTCTCGCATACCTTCACGTTCGACGAGATCGGCCATGCGCATCAGTTGATGCACGAGAACAAACACCCTTGCGGGAACATGTCCTGCCTCGTGAACGCGACGGGACCGGGCCAAGGGGCGAAATAAACCATGGTCGTAGACAGGGATGCATTATCTCCCGGTGATTCGGTCCTCGGCGTCTCCCCTCGGGAGCGTTGGGGACCGGGTTGCTGGTTGTGAACCGCCCCGCAGTATCGCTGGCAAAAAACTCAAGAACCAATGAAAGATCCCAATAACAACCAAAAAAGTATTGGAAACCCTAGGAGGCTAAACAATGACTAACAAATTGATCCTAACCGCGGTCGTGGCCACAGCAGTGTTCGCCGTCACGACCGTGATTACGCCCGCCATCAGCGCTGCCGCCGAGCGCACCGTGCAACTGGCCGGCTGGGGCGCCAAATCCGGGCCATTACGGTCCTTCGGCGTCAACTCGGAAGCCGTTCTGAAGGCCGCCATCCAGACCGTCAATGACGCCGGTGGCGTCAAGATGGGCGACGGTGTGATGGCAAAGATCGAGCTTTCCTATTTCGATTCCGCCTGTAACGCCGAACAGGGCATCGCCATCGCGCGGAAGGTTGCGACGGCAAGCGAAGCACTGATCGGCATGGGGCCCACATGCTCGGGCGTGGCGGCGGCCATGTTCGGCGTATTTCAGAAAAAAGTGGGCGATGCCAACGACACCGGACTGCAGTTTCCCATCCTGACAGATACGGCGGTGCGTAACGGTTTGGCCAAGATTTCCCAGTGGACCTTCCGCAACACGCCGAACGAGCCCGACATGTACGACAAGCTGTTCGAGTGGCTGCGTGCGACCAATCCCGACGCGAAGACCATGTTCGGCGGGACAGAAACCGACCAAGGCCATTCCATGGGAACCTATGCCAAGGTAATCGTCCAGGCCGCCAAGCGTCACGGTTTCACGTGGGTGAAGGGCGGCATTCCGGAACTCGGCACGGAGATTGCGGTCGGCTGGGAGGAATTGCTTGAACACTCTTCCAACTGGATGATGGCTGACACCAACTTCAGCGTTCAGGCTCGCGCCTTCAAGAAGTCGGGCGCCGATTTACTCATCGTCTCATCCCATCCCTTTACAACCTGTGGCATGTTGAAGGAGATGGCCCGCCAGAAAATCAAGCCAAAACTCCTGGTCGGGCTCACCAGCTCCTCCAGCAGTGAAACGCTCAAGGGCTGTTCCAAGCAGGTCGAGGGCATGATCATCCCGACCAGCTTCGCGCCCATCAATCCGGAAGCGAAGAAGGTCGCGGCACTGGCCGCAAAATTCGGCGGCAGTGCCGATCTGCACTCCGCTGCGGCCTGGGAGAACATCTTCATCATCAAGGCCGTGATCGAGGCGCAAGGCATCATCGGCAAGCCCGAAACCCTGGAGGCCGATCGCCAAAAAATGCGCGACGGCCTCGAAGCGCTTGAGACCACGTCGGGCCTCTTGGGTAACGTCAAACGCGTGCAGGACGAAGGTGAGGCATTGAAACCCTTCGTCTTTGTTCAGGCTCAAAATGGCGTGTGGGAAGTCGTCCACGATCCTCGATAAGGGAGTCGTTCGCGATATAGGATTGTGGCCGTTCCGATGAACGGTCACAATTCTTCGCGGCCCACGACTCGATGCTGAAACGACCCGCTGTTTCGACAGCCAGGGCGAGCCTTTTAAGTATGTAAACATGGAAGACTTCTGGTTCGAGTTCGTCGAGATCACCCAGTCCCTCAGCGACGGCCTGCTGTTCGGCTCCACCTATGCGCTGATCGGCATCGGCTTCACCTTGATCTTCG
>JASJYE010000175.1 GCA_030123645.1 Candidatus Hydrogenedentota bacterium
CGCGCGACGAGGCGTTCAAGAGCGATCCCGTATTCAGCCGGCGCATCGAGCTTCGTCCCGACGGAACCCATGTCCTGCTGACGCCTACAGAGATTATGCGCCGCGAGATCGAGCGCCAGCCGATAAGCGTGACAAACATGACGTCATTTCGCTCGGGTCGAGACCGCCGCACACAGGTGCCGCGCCATTTTGTGGTCACGGGACAGGCGATCAATCGCAGCGACTCCGTACTCTACGGAGTGCAGGTTCTCATTACCATTTACGGTTTCGGATACCGCGTCTACGACACTGGCGCTTATCGGATCGGCGAAATGTACCCTGGCGAAATGCGCGCCTTCACCGTGCGATTCGCGAACTTCCGAGAGTTGAACAGCATCGAACGTTACGATTACTCCGTGCGGTTTCAGCGCTAGTCCGCACGTGCTGTATCCTCGAAATGGCCGCGACCGATGCTATATGATGGAAAGAGAGGTAAACTTTGGGGGATCCCGTCTGTGAAACGGCGAAGAAGCCTTAACGGTGTTGTTCGATGCGGCGCGCTGCTCCTCGCATTGTTCGCCACATCCAGCGCCTGGACACAGAAACCGCTACAGGTCATTGTCTCGGTAAAGATCATCGAATTCCAGACCACCAAGGGCGTTGAAACCGGACTCAGCGCCTACTTCACCAAGGTTTCACGCGCAAAGCCTTTTGGACAGGTCTCGACCAGTGGAAGTTCCATTAACACTGCCGATCTGACCTTTCCAACGAGCGCCGCCGCCGGTATTTCCGTCTTCCTGGACCGGATCAGCTTGAACGAAGGCGAGATAGAGATCCTATTGCAGGCACTCGTCAACGAGAACAGGGCATTCATTCTTTCCAGGCCCCACGCCATAGTTATGGTCGGGGAGCCAACAGCCACCATCGTCCAGACCACCCAAGAAATCCCCTACGAAAGTACCGTTGTCGTCGGAAATACGGCCGTCCAGGTCACAAAGTTCGAATCCACCGGCGTAACGCTACATATCACCGTACCCGACATCATCGACGACGACGGTGACTGGAACACACGCAACGACACCTACGTGCAACTGGACGTGAAGGCCTCCGTGCAGGAAGAAGGTCAACGCATTGTTATCGCCCTGGACGACCAGTTGGCGGGGGGTGGAGACGACGATATCCCCGGCCGGAACCTGATCACCGTTCCCGAGTTCATTTCGCGAAGCATCGCCACACACGTATGGGTGCGGGACGGACAAGTCCTCATGCTCGGAGGCCTGTACCGCAACACGGAAAGCAGAAATATCTCTACTTTGCCCTGGCTCACGCAAGCCGAGGACGTGGCCGTCGGCTTCGTCGAGAAGGTGGTCTCAGGAAGTCTGTCGGCCTCTCCATTATCCGCCACCGTCGGCAGCCGCGACACGCTAGAGGGCAGGCGTGAACTCGTCTTTTTAATCAAAGCTGAAGCCTGGCGCCCGGCCTTCACGATTGTGGACATGCTAGGCTTCGAGGAACGCCTCGATGCCGCGCCTCGAAGACCGCCCGCAGACCTCATCCGAACGGTCCCCGATCAGCCACAGGACGCTTCTCCAGACAGCAGAGACGCGGATACGCCGACTGGGGACGGCGGATGAAAACCCTTTGCCCCATCGTACTGACGCTCTTCTGCCTCACAGTACCCGGCCTTCTATCCGCGCAGGACCAGCCCCCCGAGGAGGACAAGAAGAAGCCGGAGCGTCCCCAACCGGTGAGTTTTCTCCAAGTCCAGATGCACGTTTGGATCAGCGAGACGAATGAGCAGGGCCTGCGCGACATCGGGACCAACCTGACCTACACGCGCTTCTCCGACAACAGCGGAGACAACGTGCAACAGATAATAACCAATCTCTTCGACCCGTTTAATCCACTGTTCAACGTGACGCTGCCTGCGCCCAACCAAACAAACTTCAATGAGCCGCTCCGCCCTGACCGCGGTACGGCGAGTGGGATACAGACGCAAGCTGGCGCCGGGCTAACGTTTTCACTGATCGAAAGCAACCACGGCCAAATTGACGGTACGATCCGCGCGATCGAACAGAATAACGACATCGATCTCATTTCGAAGCCTGAACTCCTCGTCATAGAAAGGTCCACAGCAGAGATCAAGGCAGGCGGAAAAGTGCCGTATCAAGATATCCAATACGACAACAAGGGCGTGGCCCGCCTCAACGTGGCCTTCAAAGACGTCGGAGTCAGCATGAAGATCACACCGTATATTAGGGACGACAACCTCATCAAACTCGATATCGTACAGCTCGAAGTAACCGACGTAAGCCGCGTCGACAACATCCGCGGCGTCGATCTCCCCGTCTTTGCCAAGCGCTCTCAGACCGGAATCGTCCTCGTGCCCGATGGCCAGGCCCTGGTCATTGGCGGACTCTCCAGCCAGGTGACGCGCCACTCCGAGCGCCGCGTCCCCATTCTCGGACGTATTCCCGTGCTTGGAATTCTGTTTCGGGGCAGGCGATCGGAAATTCAAAAGACGCATCTGATGATTTTCGTCTTGCCGACGGTCGTGGATCTGCGCGAAATGACACCCGCCGCAACCAGCGCGCTCGATTTCTGGAGAAACGGAAGCTGGAACTACGAGCAAGAAATAGCGGACGAAATGCAGCAGATGCAAAGCGAGCGATGAGCCCCACCTCACCGCTTTGCGAGCTGACCCGGCCCATGGCTGACCGTCGCGAATCGCCGAAATGAAAGCCGCACTGCAAAAATACGGACCGCCTGTTCTCTCCGGAGTGCTGCTCGCGTCCTGCTTTCCCGTATTCAACCTCTATCCGCTCGTATGGATCGCCTTGATCCCCCTACTCGCCGGCTCGAAAAACGACGCTCCCATGGCGGCCGCCCGGCAATTCTTCGTAGCGGGATTCGTCTTTCATGTCATCCTCCTGCAATGGATGATCACGAACATCATGTGGGCGGGCGGATGGGCCATCATCGGCCAACAACTCCTGTGTGTAGTGCTGGCTCTCTTTTGGGCGGCTTCAGGCGCGGCCTGGAGCTGGGCTCGCAATCGCGCTTCAGCCCTTCTAGCGGCCCTCTCACTCCCCGTCTTCTGGGTCGCCATGGAGCAGCTCCAGGGCACAGTCTTCACCGGTTTGGGCTGGAGCACACTCGTCTATTCACAGGGCACGGACTTGGCCCTGATTCAGTGGGCAGCCATCGGCAGCGCCCCCTTCGTATCGCTCTTCATCGTCCTCACCAACGCCTTGTTCGCATTGGCCATCGCCGACAAGAAGGCGCGCTACCCACGCCTGGCCGTAGGCCTACTCATCATCGCAGGCGCACATGCCGGGGGCTATCTCCTGCTGGACGATGCCGAATACGGCGACAATCCTTTTCGCGTCGGCATCTTCCAATCCAACTTCCCGCAAGAGATGAAGTGGGACCGCGCATATACGCTGGACATGGTAGAGAAAGCCGTCGAGCATTCCCTGGCCCTCGCTCGTGAAGAGGACATCGATCTCATGGTATGGCCCGAGGCGCTCGTGATGGGAGACATTACCGACCCTCTCATCCTCGATTCCATTTCCTCCGCGGTACGGGGAGGCGGTTTCCAGCTCTTCACGGGCGCCGCGCGCCGGGAGAACGGCCGGGACTACAACTCAAGCTATCTTATCGGCGAAGAGGCAAGAATCATCGACACATACGACAAGATTCACCTCGCGCCCTTCGGAGAGTACATCCCCTTCTCAAGCTACCTGCCGTTCGTGGCGCGCTTCGTCCCAAGCATCGGCGGAATGACCGCGGGCACGGAACCCACCGTCATGCGCGTCGGCGATCGCTGGCTCGGCCCGCTGATCTGCTTCGAAATGCTCTTTCCCCCGATGTCGCAACGCCTCAAGGCCGAGGGCGCCGACTTCCTCACCGTCATCACAAACCTCGGCTGGTTTGGACGCAGCAACGCCCTCCCACAAGAAATCGATATCGCGCGCATACGGGCCATCGAAACCCGGCTGCCCCTCGTGCACAGCGCGAATACGGGCATCTCCGGCGTGTTCGATCCCTGGGGACGATTCACAATGGTGGACGCTGTGGTTGATCCGCGAGGACGCCTCGTCCGAACCCGCGAGGGTATACGGCCCCGGGACATTATCATGAACCGCTTGGTAGGGGCCTTCGACCTGGCGCAGCCGGGCCAATCGCCGGTCCCCTATCCGCCCCACTACCTTGCATGGTCCATGCTCCCCCTGAGCCTCGCGCTCATTGCCTTCGCAGGATGGATTGGGAAGCGGAAAACGATTCAGACGCCGGAACAGTCCTAGTGGCGGACGAGCAGAAAGAGCACTACAGATTCGCGGCCATCTTCGCGGGCGGCACGATGTTCAGCCGCGTGCTTGGCCTCGTCCGAGACCTCACCTGGATCGCCCTCCCGACGGCTTCCGTCGATGCCTTCATCGTCGCATTTCGCCTTCCCAACATGCTACGCGAACTCTTCGGCGAAGGCGCGTCGAATGCCGCATTCATCCCCGTGTTTTCCGACACCCTTGAAACGGATTCGGACGACGCCTTCCGCGAACTTGTCTCCGCGGCGATGTCGGCGATGCTTCTCCTTTTGGCCGCACTGACCGTGCTGGGCATCATCATCCTCCCCGGCCTCCTTGGCACGCTCGATCTGCTCGATGTATTCACACAGCGCGAAGAAATTTCGCAAGAACGTATCGATCTCATGATCAATCTCGCCGTGTGGACTTTCCCCTACATCTTTCTAATCGGCATGGCGATCTTCTTCATGGCCCCGCTCTATTCGATAAAGCATTTCTTCACCCCTTCCTGGTCCCCGGCCCTGCTCAACATCGCGCTCATCGCATCCTGCCTACTCCTGCGCGACGCCTTCGCGGAACCCGCCTTCGCCCTCGTGATCGGCGTGTGGATCGGCGGTGTCGCACAGCTTCTCGTGCAATACATCACCCTCGGAATAAAAGTCGGCGTCTGGTATCCTAACTTTCACCTGCGGCACCCGGGCATCCGAACGGTTCTATGGCTCATGTTGCCCGTAGTGTTCGGCCAGTCCGCCGGAGAACTCAACCGGCTCGTCGACATCCTATTCGCCGCAAGCCTCCCCGGCGAAGGCACCGTCCGCACGCTCTATTTTTCGAATCGCCTCGTCCAATTACCACTATCCGTCTTCGGCCTCGCCACATCCGTCGCCATCTTTCCGACGATGTCGCGCTTCGGCGCGCGCGACGACCATGCCAAGATCCGCGAGACCCTGCTCATGGGTCTGCGCCTAAGTTTCTTCCTCATCGTGCCCGCCATGCTCGGGCTCATCGTCATGGGCGAACCCATCATTCGCCTGCTCTTCGAGCGCAGTTTTTTCGGAGCGGAAGACACCTCCCGTACCGCCGCCGCGCTGATGATTTATGCCGCAGGGCTGCTCTCTTTTGCATGGGTAAAGGTATGTGTCACGGGGTTTTACGCCGTAAAGGACACGCGCACTCCCGTCATCATCGCTTCCGCCTCTATGCTCTGTAACATCCTGCTGAATATCGTCCTCATCGGGCCGCTCGGCTACAAAGGCCTCGCACTCGCCACGACAATCTCCTTCACGATCAACGCCTTCTTCCTGTATCTCTTCCTCTGGCAAAAGTTTGGAAAAATGTACGACGCCGAGTTCCTTCAATCGCTCTTGCGCATCACCATCGCCGCCATCCTGATGGCCGCCGTCACCTACGGCGTATACCTCAACGTGCTCAAGATCCTTCCCGGCGACGGATTGACCTACCGCGCTGTACACGTGCTCGTGCCGATCACCGCCGCAGTCGCCACCTACGCCGGACTCTGCGCCGCACTAAGAGTGCCGGAGCTCCGCGGCTTCACCTCCATGCTTCGAAG
>JASJYE010000176.1 GCA_030123645.1 Candidatus Hydrogenedentota bacterium
GCCTGATTTTCGATCGGTAGCGCGGGTATAATGCGGCTCATCCCGGCACGCATGATGGCATTGCACCGAGAATTAGCTACGTCCCAAGTTTGTTCGACCTTTAGGAGTTCTTCACCAATGAGGCAGGGGCCTACACAGACGCAGAGCATCACCGGGACGAGTGTTGCCGAGTCGTGGAAGATGTTCGACCGGATCGCCGGGCGATACGATGTGCTGAATCGCGTCCTCTCGTTTCGGCGCGATGTGGCCTGGCGCAGGTTTCTTTACGAGAGACTGCCCGATGGGTGCGGGCTGAAGGTACTGGATCTGGCGACGGGTACGGGCGACGTGCTCCTGGGCTTCGCCGCGGCCGGGGACAAAGTGGCGGCGGGCGTAGGGGTGGACAAGTCGGCGAAGATGCTTGAGCTGGGGAGGCGGAAGGTCGAAAGGAGGGGGCTGACGAGGGCGGTGACGCTGCTGCGGGGCGACGCGTCGGCCCTTGGCGTTAGAGGGGAATCGTTCGACGCAGCCACCATGGCCTTTGGCATTCGGAATGTGGCGAATGTGCCCGAAACGCTCCGGGAAATATGGCGCGTCTTGAAACCGAAGGGCCGCGTCCTTATCCTGGAGTTCTCACTACCACCGAACAGAATCATCCGGGGGCTGTACTTGTTCTATTTTCGCAACGTTCTCACGCGTATCGGCGCCTTTGTATCCGGCGACCGGCACGCCTACCGCTATCTGAACCGCACTGCGGAAGAATTCCCACACGGGGAGGCCTTCTGTTCGATCTTGCGCGACGCGGGGTTTAAGAATGTCCGGGCGCATCCGCTGACATTCGGTGTGGCGACGCTCTACGAGGGGAACAAGTAAGCGTGCGAAATCCTGACGTCACACTCGATGCTGCTGCGGCGTTGTCAACCGATCTCGCTGCGCTCCTCTCGAATCCTGAAGCGCAGGCGGGCCCGAGGCGCGTGCACCGCTTGATGTCCTGCGTGCCCGCCGTCGATCTGCTTGCATGGCTACAGAAACAACCTGAATCCAACAAGATTTTCTGGTCCGATCGGGAGCAGGCCTTCGCCGTCGCGGGCATTGGCGCTGCGAGCCTTAAGACGGACCGATCAGGACGGGGCGTGGAAGGCCTATTCGAGGAAATGCGTGAAGAGCTTTTATCCGGCCACGACGATTTGCGTTACTACGGCGGTTTTCGATTCGACCTGGGACCCGCACGCGATGCGAAATGGGGCCCCTTCGGCACGTACCGCTTCGTGCTCCCTCAGTTCGAGTTGGTTGCCCATGGCGATGACCACTACGCAGCCTGTAACGTAGTCCTGCCTGATACGGCAATAGACGCCAGGTTGGCGGACGCCTTGCGTGTACGCTTGGCAACGCTGGAAACGAGCGCGACGCCAAGTCAACCGGAAATCCCGGGGGTACTCCGCTGGAGCGACACGCCCGACCTCCGCGGCTGGTGCGATTCCGTCCGGGATCTCCTCGATGCTTTTGAAAGCGGCACCTTGGAGAAGGTAGTGCTCGCGCGCGAATCCAGCTTCCATTTGACTGGTGAGGCCGATCCTGTCGAGCTGCTACGGGTCCTGATGGGCAACACGACGTATTCGTATCATTACTTATTTCAGCCCGAAGCCGGCTTCGGATTCATCGGGGCTTCGCCTGAACAGCTCTACAAGCGCGTGGGAGCGTTTCTTCAGAGCGAGGCGGTGGCGGGAACGCGCCCGCGGGGATCCACGCCGGAGGAGGACGAGCGCCTCGGCAAGGAGTTGCTGAGCTCTGAAAAAGAGCGTTGGGAGCACCGCTACGTCCTGGACAGCATTCGCGACCTGTTTAACGATCGATGCGAGGCCGTTTGGGGAGGCGAGGACACCGAATTGTTGGTGCTGCGTCATTGTCAACATTTACAAACGCGGATAGAGGGCAGGCTGACGGCGGCGGATTGCGACACGGAACTGCTGACGGGCCTTCATCCCACTCCGGCGGTGGGCGGCCTGCCGCGGGACGAGGCGCTCGAGTGCATCCGCACGACGGAGTCCTTCGAACGGGGCTGGTACACGGGGCCCGTGGGCTGGGTCGGTCGTGACGCCACGGAGTTCGCAGTGGCTATCCGCTCCGCGCTTGTCCGCGGCAGTACGCTGTCCGTCTACGCGGGCGCGGGCATCGTGCCGGGCTCCGAACCGCAGAATGAATGGGACGAGCTCGAAAATAAGATCGCTGATTTCCGAAACATCCTCGAGGGAGCCGGCGCGCCGCGCGAAACGGTCCAGCCCTGATGGCGAAGGGGTATAGACGGACGCGCCTGCTCGAGGCGCCCAACTTCAACCATCTCTGGGCGGGCCTGCTCATCGAGGAGTTGGTTCGCAACGGCGTCGACATATTCTGTATCTGTCCGGGATCGCGCTCGACGCCGCTGACCTGGGCCGTCGCGGAACACCCCAGTGCAAAGTCTGTGGTCCACTTTGACGAGCGCGGCGCGGCCTTTCACGCGCTAGGTATCGCGAAGGCCTCCGGCCAGCCTGCCGCCTTCATTTGCACCTCCGGAACGGCCGTCGCCAACGCCTTTCCGGCGGTTGTGGAGGCGTCCATGACGCACGTCCCGCTGGTCGTGCTCACGGCCGATCGCCCGCCGGAACTTCAAGACACCGGCGCGAACCAGACCATCGATCAGGTCAATCTATTTGGTGGCTTCGTCCAGCGGCATGCCGGCCTGTGGGGGCCGGCCGTTTCCCGCGATACTTCGTTAATCCCCTCCACCATCGAGCGCTGTTTTCGCGGGGTGTCGGGTCCCATCCATTTAAATTGCATGATCGACGAGCCGCTCGCACCTGTTACGGAGGCAGCTTCGATATGCCCGGCCGAAATTCCGTCGGAGATGAGTCTGCCCGGCGCGGGCAATTGCAAAACGGGCAAAACGGGGAGAGTCCCTGCTCGCAAGCTCGCGAGGACAGTCCCCGTTTTGCCCGCAGATGACTGCGCGGCCGCGGCAGAGGGGATACAGAAGGCCACGAAGGGCCTGGTGCTGGTAGGGGGCCTGAGCACGGTGGAGGAGACGGACGCGGCCGGAAGACTGGCTAGGGCGCTTGGCTGGCCGGCACTGCCCGATATTACTTCAGGACTGCGAACGCGGGCGGGCGAGAACACCGTGCATTACGCTGTGCAGCTTCTAAGTATGAAGACTTTCCACGATTCGTTGTCGGAGACGGATCTCGTTTTGCATATCGGCGGGCAGTTCACCTCCAGACCCATGCTTCAGTTTCTCGGAGAAATCAACGCATCGGGGACGCGCCGAATAGACTATCTGAGGGTCACCAATCACTCGCGGCGTCTCGATCCGCCTCAACGTGTGACGCAGCGGATCATTTGCGATATTGCCGCTTTCTGCGAGGATTTGGCCCGTCGCGTTCAGACACAGCGCGGCGACAGGGTCGAATCCCTCGTTCAGGCATCGAAGGGTGTCGCGGGCATTCTCGACTCGTATATTCTTGATAGCGGCCCGTTGACTGAGGCCGGTGTTGCCCGAATCGTGACGCGCGACGCCCCAGGAAACGGTGTCTTGTTCCTTGGTAACAGCATGCCGATTCGGGACGCGGACAAGTATGGGGCGGCGGAGGGCCATGGGGGGCATGTGGCGGCGATGCGGGGTGCGAGCGGAATCGACGGCAACATCGCGACGGCGGCGGGCTATGCGCGGGGGCTGGAGAAGAAGGTAACAGCGGTGATCGGCGATTTGGCGGCGCTGCACGATTTAAATTCGCTCGCATTGTTGAAAAACCTCCCCGCGCCGCTGATATTGGTGATCATTAACAACAACGGGGGCGGGATCTTCCACTTTTTGCCGATTGCGGAACACCCGAAGCATTTCGAGCACTTTTTCGGCACGCCACACGGACTCAGCTTCGACGAAATAGCCCGGGCCTTCGATCTTGCGTATTTCCGGCCGGCAACCAACCAGGATCTTAGGGAGAACTACACCGCCGCGCTGGAACGTTCTGAATCCTGTATCATCGAGATTCAAACGGATCGGCAGGAGAACCTGCGGCTTCACCACGAGCTGGACGAGAAGATCGCAGAGGCGCTTGCGGATCTTTAGGGCGGCTTAAGATAATTCAGACCCTATCTCAAGGGACTCCGCCATGCGGGGTTCCTCCCCGTAAAATGGATGGACAACCCTCAATTGTTCCAGAGCGCTCTGAGTTTAGAGGCTTCGTTCTGCGCGTTGCGAGCACGTACCCGGCAAGGAAAAGGAATTCATGGGTGCCACCGTCAAGCGCAGCTTGGGGGTGTATGGTGTTGGCTTCGAAGGCACCCCCAAACGAGTTTGGCGGTGGCACCCTTTGCCCGCTGCGGCTCAGCCACCCTTCGGGCCTATACAAACTTAAAGTGCTATAGCCGAATCCCGCGGCTCCGGAGCATTGCCATGATTGAAAAACTGAAGAAGAAGTAGTTTCTCAGAGCCGGGAGACCACCTCGGCGCGGTCGTGGGTGTATGCGAGCGCGAGGTGCGTGGTGCTGTGCGCAAAGCCGATCCGTCCCGAAGCGTCCAAGCAAATGACGCCGCCAAGACCCCCGGTCCGAGTCTTCAGATCCTGCAGCGCAAGGTCCGCCGCCTCTTGCGCGTTCCGGCCCGCGCGGAGATAGCCCGCCACGGCCCCGGCCATCATGACGCGCATGAGGGCCTCGCCGTCGCCCGTCGCGGAGGCGCCGCCCAAACCGTCCTCGGCGATTGCGCCGCAGCCGATGATCGGAGAATCTCCCACGCGGCCGGGCAGTTTATCTCGCGTCCCGCCCGTCGACGTCGCCGCGGCCACGTGGCCTTGCGCGTCCAGCGCGACGGCCCCGACGGTGCCATGATCCGGGCCGCTCCCCCTTTCACCCAGGAGCTCTTCCGTGGGTGTCGATTCAAAGCCGCGTTCGAGCGCGAAGGAGGACGCGCCGCGACCCATGAGCATGCAGTGGGGTGTATGCTCCATGACCGCGCGCGCCACACGCACGGGGTTCTTCACGTGCCGAATAGCGGCCACGGCGCCGAAATCGCCGCGCGCCCCGTCGACAATGATAGCGTCCATCTCGACCTCGCCTTGCGCGTTCGCACACGATCCCGTGCCGGAATTAAACGTGGGATTGTCCTCGAGCGCCATGACCACGCGCTCCACAACGTCCAGCGCGGATGCGCCACCGAGCAGCAAGCCCTGCCCCAACTCTGCGGCACGGATGCATCCCTCTCGCACCAAGTCCTGTAGATCCGTGCGAAATATGCCCGCGCCGCCATGGACGATGAGACTCGTAGTTGCGATGCCCGTTCCCCTCAATTCGGTTCTGCTCCGAGTGCCGCCCCATTCTATACCGGCTGAAGGCCGGCGCTTATTGAATCATGGTATTGGCCGACTGCCTGAAAAGGGGCCGCGAAGCGTGGGGCTTGCCCCAAATGGGTCGGCCCTTACAGCATGTCGGGGCGCGGCGTGATGCGTCAACTCGTTGATTCTTGGACACTAACATGCTAGCATACCCGCTTTCGTGAGCGAAGCGGATGTGGCACAGAGGTTGCTTTCATCGCATCCAAGATTTGACGAAAAAACTGCCAAAATCTTTGCCACTGTACCAATATGTGGCCTTTCCCAGAGATGATGCTCGACAGTGAGCTTCGTGAAGCGGGGCCTGCTTGGAGAGAAAGGGAGGTAAGCGTTCAGATCCATGGAGGGTCGCAAATACGAATACGGGGCTTATCGCGGCAGGACGTAAGAAACGGGACAGACACGTCTTCGCTCGTGCCTCGCTTCGCTTGCGTCTACTTTTGAAAGAGCCCAAAAGTCCCTTTTTTGCTTAGCTTTCCGCGTATTGTGAGGGCGAGAACCCC
>JASJYE010000517.1 GCA_030123645.1 Candidatus Hydrogenedentota bacterium
CGGGCGCACAGGCCATCGATGGACGGTGTGATCTTCGCGTGCCATGATCGTGCTTCCTATCCGCCCTGAGACATGACTTCGGCTTCGGGAGAGGTGATGCGAACCGGGATGCCCCGGGCCTTAAGGAACTCCTTGGTCTCCCGTATGGTGAACTCGCGAAAGTGAAAAATCGACGCCGCGAGCGCGGCATCCGCCCCGCCTTCATCCAGCGCGGCCCGAAGATGCTCCAGCGTCCCCGCCCCCCCGCTCGCGATGACCGGCACGCTGACCGCGTCCGCTACGGCGCGTGTCATTTCGATGTCGTAGCCGGACTTGGTGCCGTCCCGGTCCATGCAGGTCAAGAGGATCTCCCCCGCGCCTCGCTCTACGACTTCACGCGCCCAAGCCACCGGCTCGAGCGGCGTTTCCCGGCCCCCCCCTCGTCCACCGTGGCTCTTGACGATGTACGTACCATCCCGCATGCGCTTGGCATCGATCGCCACCACGATGCACTGCGAACCGAAACGGCTTGCAGCCTCATTCACAAAATCGGGATTTTCGATGGCCGGCGTGTTGATGGATACCTTGTCCGCCCCGGCGCTCAGGAGGCGGCGTATGTCCTCGAGCTTTCGGATGCCGCCGCCGACGCACAAGGGCATGAATACCTGCTCGGCGGTGTGACGCACGAGATCGAGCATCGTGTCGCGATTGTCCGTCGAGGCCTGAATGTCCAAAAAGACAATCTCGTCGGCGCCCTCCGCGTCATAACGGCGCGCCACCTCCACGGGGTCGCCCGCGTCGCGGAGACCCAAAAACTGTACGCCCTTGACGACGCGGCCCCCGGCGACATCCAGGCAGGGTATAATGCGTTTCGCCAGCATAGAACGGTCTCGGTTCAGGCCGCACTCATTTGGATTCGTGTTGCAGACACTGGCCAATTCCCACTCAACGATCGAGGCGAACTTCGTCACCGGAATCTCCCACGGCGACTTCCGCGGCCTGCTCCTCCGTCTCGGCTTCGAATTCCTCGTCGTCTTCAGTGGCGGCCGTGTCGGCCCCCATTGCAGTCATTTCAACCACGTTGGCGGGTCCTTCCAGCAGGAGGGGCTCCGGCTTGAGCGTCCTCATTTTCATTACGAATTTTTTCACGTTAAGGCGGACATCGACGTCGTTCAAGCCCAGAATCCTTTTCGTGTGTATCTGAATGTAATGCTGGACCCGCGCCGTCACCATCCGTGCGTCCTCATCCGCGTTTTTCAGAAGCTCGACGTCGGCGATCACGCTTGCGCGCCCGGGCGAATCCGTCGGCCCGAGCTTGATAGACGCTTTTCTGACTTCGGGCAGCTTCGAGGCGACTTTCTCGAGCATGCTTTCCACGTGTTCCAGCTCTATGGTCACGGGACCATGCATACCCGTAAATGAGATGGAGCGAACCTTCTTGCGGCCCGAGAGCATGGATATGAACAAGATCAGGCCCGCAATCGCAACCGCCCCGGCGACGATCGGCCTGACCAAAAGGCGCGCGTCCTCCGACAGCCGCTCAAGCGTCTGCTGATAAAATCCGTGGACTTCGCGGTAAACGTCGTCAAGCTGAAAGAAGAGGAGCAGGATGCCGAGGACCATCATCGCGATGGCCAAGACCAACTTAAAGGTAGCGTAGATAATTTTCATGATGAGATTACCTATTGCTCATGTGTCTGCGGCCCAACTTGCG
>JASJYE010000177.1 GCA_030123645.1 Candidatus Hydrogenedentota bacterium
ACAAAGGACAATGCCTAAACCACAGTCGCAACTGTAAACGATGTCCCCGGTCTAAAACGTAAACCATGTGCCCGGATTGGACCTTATACCAGCCTGGGGCGAAGCCTCAGGGGACAAGAAGAATCAGAAAGCAAAGAGGGCTGAAAGCCCGCTCCATTCTCTAGTGAGGATAGCTCAGCGTCTCGCTACGGAATCCGGTGAGCTACACGGGCTAGCGCTTCGAGAAGGAGGGAGTTGCGGGCGGCGGCGTAATGTGTTCCTCTGCACCTATTTGCGCAATGCGAGACTCTGTCTTTGCCGCCGCCTCAAGTGCTGCCGCCGTGGCGTTTTCCCGCAGACGCGTATCCCCGGGTTGCGCCCCCATGGCGACGGCACGGTCAGCCGCCGCGAGCAAGGCCGTGTGCGCGCTCCCACCTAGTTTTGAATACACCAGCCGCTGCCTCAAGTCATTCGTCTGGGGGTGGAAGTTGCGGTCAATCCACTGCTCGTACGAGGCCATGTCCGCCGGTCCAGCCGTCGCGCGGCCCTTCTCGAGGAATTCATCTATAAGCGACACAAGCTCGTTCGAGAAAAGGCGCAGTTCCGTGGCTTCCATGATTTCCATGGCGCTAAGCGGGTCAGGCTCCGAGCGCGCCAGAAGCTGTCCCACCAATAGATACGAGAGGCACATTGCGACAAGTGAACTCGCGCCCCATCGCACGGCGTAGGCGAGAGGCATTTTCATCGTTCGTCGCCCAAGGGCGGCAGCGCCCGCACTATGCGCTTCTCGGTTGTGCCCGCAGCAGCCTCGAGAGGTTTCTCGGGTTGTCGTGCCACGCGATCGCCCGCTCATATTCCGGATACTGCCGTTCCAGGCGATAGAACGTGGCCGTATGTACGTTTCGCCTCCCAGACGGCGTCGTCTCGAAGCCGACATAGGCGTGCAGCATCTCGTGAAACACGATATAACGCACGAAGTACTCCGGAACGAATTCCTGATCGAGATGGGGGTGAATGCGGACTAGGTGGTCTTCAGGCGTATAACTTCCGAGACGGATAGAGTGCCGTCTCCTGGCGCCCGGCATCCGGCCCCACGTGATCGGCACGTCAACCTCCCCGTCGAAGTGCACCGCATTGACCTCATCATATAAGCGTTGCAGATCGTGCCGCACCCCCTGCGTCACAAGGCAAGCCAAGCGACCGCGCCGCGTACGGACAAGGTGCTGGTGCGCCTCGATGAAGTCGTCCAACAGCCGCGAACTCTTGCGGGGGCGTCGTCCCAGTATCCAGTCGGCCAGCGCCCTTAAGACCTCAGGGCCTCCCGAGAGAAACATGTGGTGGACGCGCAATTCCGCCGGCTCATTCTCCCCGCAATCCTTGAAATTCATCATCGTCGACGAATTGTCGGTGACATTTACACGCATCTTCACCGCAGTGAGCAGCTCCAATTGCAGACGCAGCCCCTCCATCGTCAGACACGGCAATTCCAACTGCAAAACTTCCCCCCGGCACTTCAAAACGCGATGTGGCGCGCACCTTTCCCCCGGCGCCCCTTAAGAATATCGCGTCGCGTGAAAATTGTCAATAATACTCCACCTCATCCGGCGAAGCGGTGCGCCGCCGTCCTCTCGTGGGCCTCAGGGCACTTTCCTGAAGCTCTTGAGACTGTTATACTTGGGACGATTGTTCCGGAGCATTAAAGGAGATCTCCTATGCGCGTGGTCGTCACGGGTGGCGGGGGCTATGTCGGGTCCATCCTCGTCCCCGAGTTGTTGAAGCGTGGCCATCAAGTTTGCGTTTTCGATCGCTTCGTCTTCGGCCGGGAGCCCATCAGGGCCGTTGCGAAATCTCCGGACTGCGAAATCATCGCTGGGGATATCCGCCGCCTCCAGGATTTCCCAGAGCTCCTGAAGGACACCGAGGCTATCATTCACCTCGCCGGCCTCTCCAACGACCCCTCCTGCGACCTCGACCCTCAGATGACGCTCGACGTCAACGTAGACGCCACGCGCGCCCTCGCCGCCCAGGCCGTCGAGCAAGGCGTCCGGCGCTTCGTGCTCGCCTCGTCCTGTTCGGTCTATGGCCAGGGCGTGTTCGACGTGCTCGACGAGGAAAGCCCGACGAATCCCGTGTCCGCCTACGCCTCCAGCAAAGTCGAAGGCGAACAGGCCCTTCTCGAACTCAAGAGCGCACGCTTCCAGCCTGTCATTTCCCGCGCGGCCACAATTTTCGGATGGTCGCCCCGCATGCGCTTCGACCTCGCCGTGAACCTCATGACCGCCACCGCCGTCCGCAATGGACTCATCAACGTGCTCGGCGGCGGACGCCAATGGCGGCCCTTCGTCCACGTCCGCGACGTCGCGCGTCTCTTTGCGGATTTTCTCGAAGCGCCTGCAGAACTCGTCAGCGGCGAGATCTTCAACGTCGGATCGGACGACCTAAACCTTCAAATCATCGACCTTGGCAAACGCGTCTGCGAAGCGATCCCAGGCACCGACCTCAAAGTGTCGGCAGACGACGAAGACCGGCGCACCTATCGCGTCCAGTTCCAAAAACTTAAAGAGCAGCTCGGATTCGAATGCGAGTACTCCTTCGAAGACGGCATCGAAGAGGTCAGGCATTATCTCGAAGACGAGACCATCGACCCCTTCAGCGAACCCTTCAACAACGTCCGGCGCCTCAAACGGCTTCTCGCGACGCTTGTCGAGGAGGGCGGCGAGCCGATCGCACCGCGCTTCATCCCCCTGGCGAAACCCCTCCTGGGGGAAGAGGAAGAGCGCGCCGTCCTCGAAGCGATGCGGAGCGGCTGGGTGACCTCCGGCCCGCAGATCGCCGCCTTCGAGAAAGAGCTCGGCGAGACGATCAACGCGGAGCACGTGGTCGCCGTGACCGCCTGCACCTCCGCCTTACACCTGTGCATGGCGCATCAAAATATCGGTCCTGAAGACGAAGTCATTCTCTCGCCGCTGACCTGGCCCTCAGTGGGCAACCTCGTTCTGAACATGGGCGCGAAGGTCGTCTTCGCCGATATCGACGGCGCAACGCTCAACGTCGACCCCGCATCGATCGAAGCTGCGATCACCGAGCGGACCAAGGCGATTATTCCGGTCCACATGGCCGGGCAGCCTTGTGACCTCGACGCGATCTACGCCATCGGAAGAAAATTCGGCGTCCCGATTATCGAGGACGCGGCCCACGCCCTCGGCGCCTCCTACAAGGGAGCGCCCATCGGCAGCCGCGGCGATTTCGCCTGCTTCAGTTTCTACGCGATCAAGAACATCACTACTTTCGAAGGCGGCGCCATCGCCCTCCAAGACCCCGAGGTGGCCGGGCGATTACGCCGCCTCGCCAACCATGGGCTCGGAGAAACCGCCTGGGACCGCTACAGCGAGAGCGCCGTCCCGGCCCCATACGAAATCGTCGAGCCCGGCTACAAATACAGCATGGGGAACGTCAGCGCCGCCATCGGTCTCGAGCAACTCAAGAAGTTTTCACGCTTTCAGGCCGTCCGCAAACGGCTGGCGGGCCTCTACCGGCACGCTCTCGGGGACATTGAGGAGGTCTGGCTGCCCGAGGTAAACGACCCCGCGGGACACGGATGGCACCTCATGATTGTACGCTTCCATTTGGACAAGCTCTCAATCGACCGCGACCGCATAGCCCACGCCCTCCGCCAGGAGAATATCGGCTCGGGCTTCCATTTCTACGGGCTCCACCTGCACGAATACTACCGCGACCAACTCGGATTCCGCCCGGAAGACCTGCCCGAAGCGACCGCCGCGTCCCACGAAGTCCTCTCCTTGCCACTCTACCCCGGAATGACGGATAAAAACATCAACGAAGTCGTCGCCGCGCTCAAGAAAGTGCTTCATGCCGCCCGGGTCACCACCGTACCCGTGCTTAAAACCAGCAGCGAAAACTAATCGGCGTGGGGGAGGGGAGGACATGCAGACGCAGATCGAGCCGAAAGCTACCGCCATCTTCATTGCCGTATTTAGGCGCTGAGCCCATCCGATGAAGGCCACACTCATATACGACGGCGAATGCCCCCTCTGCGCAAAGGCCGTCGCATGGGTCCAAAAACACGTCCGTCCCCAGACGCTCGATTACCTCACCTGCCAATCATCCGGCCGCGCCCAGCGTTTTCCCGCGATGACAGAGGCCCAGTGCATGGAAGCGATGCAACTCGTCATGGACGACGGCGCCGTGTATTCCGGCGACGAAGCCCTGCCGGTCCTGCTATCCATGCTTCGCAGGTGGCGCTGGCTCGCGCACCTCTTCCGCCTTCCCGGAATGACGCTCCTTTCGCCCGTCGCCTACCGCTTCGTCGCACGCAACCGCTACATCTTCTCCATCTTCGTCGCGAAGAAAAATCCACCCGCCGAAGAAGCCTGCACCACCGACCGCGATTGCGATTGAATCTAGATGCGCCCGACGATCCTATCGGGGCGCATCGAATGTCGAAAATAGCCGGTGTTTTCTCGGCCAGTTATCTTCTACTGCGCGATCGGTCAATCACGTATCCATACTGACCGGCAGGTCCGCCTTGCGGTGAGATACGGTTAAGCTGTTCGTCATGGTGGTAGCTCGCGTAGGATGGGCTTCAGCCCATGCGGTCAGCCAAGCTTCTCGAACTCTTCTTCGCTGATCACCTCAACACCGAGTTTCTGTGCCTTGGTCACTTTCGATCCGGGATTCTCGCCCGCCAGCACGTAATCGGTCTTTGAGCTCACGCTTGAACTCGCGCGGCCCCCAAGCTCCTTGATCCGCTCCTTGATGCTGTCCCGCGAGTAATTTTCCAGCGTACCCGTGACCACGATCGTCTTGCCTTCAAGTGGCCGTGGACCTGCGGCGGTATCCACCACGGCGAGCGTCAAACCATGGTCCTCCAAGCGTTTCATTAGGCGCTGATTTTCCTTTGTGTCGAAGAAGTCATGGATGCTTTTCGCCACAATCTCTCCGACCTCATCGACAGCCTCGAGATCTTCCGGCGAAGCCTTCATGAGCTCTTCGAGCGACCTAAAATGCTCGGCCAGCACTTCAGCCGTGCGGCTTCCAACGTGGCGGATACCCAGGCCGTTGAGCAGCCGGTGTAGCGGCCGCTCTTTGCTCTTCTGAATGCCCTCGATCAGGTTCTCGGCCCATTTCTCGCCCGATTTCTTGAACTTCGTGATGCTCTCCACCTTCAGGTCATACAAATCCGCTGGATCTGCGACGAGGTCATCATCCACCAGCAACTCGAGGACTGCTGGCCCGAGCCCTTCGATATCCATCGCGCCCCGGCTCGCGAAATACTCCAGCCGCTCCTTCACCTGCGCCGGACACGCCAAGTTCAGACACCGCAGGAACACCCCATCCGGGTCCTTGTGCACCTCCGTATTGCATACCGGGCAGCGCTTCGGAATCGCGAAGCGTTTTAGACCCTTCTCCCGCTTGCCTGGCACGAAGCGCAACACCTGCGGAATGATCTCCCCGGCTTTTTGAACTTCCACCGTATCCCCGATGCGCAGGTCTTTCCGTTCCAGGTCCTCGAAATTATATAGGCTGGCCTTGCGCACCGTCGTCCCCGCGAGCGAAACCGGTTCCATATCCGCCACGGGCGTCAAGGTCCCCGACTTGCCCACCTGCACCGTGATGTCAATCAGTTTCGTCTGCGCCACCTCCGCCGCGAATTTATACGCAATCACCCAGCGCGGCGCCTTCGACGTTGTGCCGAGCAGTTGCCGGTGTTCCGCCGAGTCGACCTTGACCACCATCCCGTCGATTTCATAGTCCAATGTACGCCTGCGCGTGTCCCATTCCTCACATACCTTCAGCACCTCATCGATATCTTCGCACTGCACCGCA
>JASJYE010000178.1 GCA_030123645.1 Candidatus Hydrogenedentota bacterium
GACATATTCCAAACCGGTGGTTCCGGCCCGTCTGCGCTCGTGCCTCGCTCCGCTGGGGTTTACTTTTGCAGGGGCTCAAAAGTCCTTTTTTTGCTCAGGGAAGCTCGCGAGTGCAAATTGTTGACGTGCTCGATGTTAGCTGCCTTTCGCCAGCCAGACGTAGCGTTGCAGTTTTAGACTCTTCTGAATTAGTTGGAGGTGGTTGCCGGGATTTCCATATGGGGAATCTTGTCTGCGTTTGCGTAGGATTGTTTTGCCCGGGCGACGGCGATGCCTGATTCGATGGGCGCGCCGATGCCGGTGAGGACGCTGTCCATTGCATCGAGGCAGAGGTAGACGTTTTTGGGATTTGAGGTATGGCCCATGAGGCCGATGCGCCATATTTTTCCGGCCATGGCGCCGAGGCCTGCGCCGATCTCGAGGCTGTAGTCTTGGAGCAGCTTGCTTCGGACGGCGGCTTCGTCGGTCCCTTCGGGCACGGAGACGGCGTTGAGTTGCGGGAGGCGATAGGGTTCCTCGACGACGAAGCTGAGGCCCATGGCCTCGAATCCGTCGCGCAGGGCGTTGTGGTTGCGGCGATGGCGTGCCCAGGCGTTTTCGAGGCCCTCTTCTTGAAGCATCACGAGCGACTCGTTCAGGGCGTAGATGGCGTTGATGGGTGCGGTGTGGTGGTAGGCGCGCTTGCCTTCGCCTCCCCAGTAGGACATGAGCAGACCGATGTCGAGGAACCAGCTTTGAACTTTGGTCTTCCGGTTGCGCACGACCTCGAGTGCGCGCTCGTTGAAACTGATGGGGGAGAGGCCTGGGACGCAGGACAGGCATTTCTGTGTGCCGCTGTAGATGGCGTCGATGCCCCAGTCGTCCACCTTTACGGGCGTGCCGCCAAGGGCGGTTACTGTGTCGACGATGGTCAGGCAGTCGTTGTCGTGGGCGAGTTTTACGAGCGCTTCGGTGTCGGACTCGGCCCCGGTAGAAGTCTCGGCCTGCACAAAGGCAAGGATCTTCGCGTCGGGTGCGGCTTTGAGGGCATCTTCGACCTTGTTGGGGTCGACCGGCTCGCCCCATGCGTCCTCGACCATCACGGCGGTGGCGCCGCAACGCTCGACGTTCTCTTTCATGCGTCCGCCGAAGACGCCGTTCTGTGCGACGACGACTTTATCCCCGGGCTCGAGGAGGTTGACGAAACAGCACTCCATTCCGGCGGAACCCGGGGCGGAGACGGGAAAGGTCATTTCGTTTTTGGTCTGGAACGCGTATTGCAGGAGGGTTTTGACCTCGTCCATGAGCCGGATGAACTCGGGGTCGAGATGGCCGATGGTGTCGCGGGCCATGGCGGCGGTTACGCGCGGGTGAAGGTCTGAGGGGCCGGGACCCATGAGCGTGCGCCTTGGTGGATAGAATGACGGCATGGCTGTTCCTTAATGTAGTAATAGAAAGTACGATTTTCCCGGCGACGCATTGGCGCCGGGAAAATCGCTTGGTTAACGCCAGGGCGTCAGTCTAATTGAATTGCGCTTCTTCTGTCGAGCCTGCCATGGCGCCGAGTTCGCTGCCGCCGGGCGTCACGGCGTTGATGACGCGGTCGTAGTAGCCAGCACCGACGAAGCTCTGGTGGCTCGTGGCCATATAGCCGCTTTCGTTTTCATGCTTGAACTCTTCGTCTTGGAAATCGGCGTAGGCGGCCATCCCGCGATCGCGGTATTGGCGCGCGAGGTTGAACATGCCGAGGTTGAGGGCGTGGAATCCGGCCAGCGTGACGAACTGGAATTTGTAACCCATCGCGGCGAGTTCACGCTGGAACTTTTCGATGGTGTCCTCGCTGAGATGGCGCTTCCAGTTGAAGGAGGGCGAGCAGTTGTAGCTGAGCAACTTGTCCGGGTACTCGCTCCTTATCGCCTCGGCGAAGGTCTTCGCCTGTTCGAGATCGGGCACGGAAGTTTCGCACCAGATCATGTCGGCGTAGGGCGCGTAGGCCAGGCCGCGCGCGATGGCTGACTCTATGCCGCCGCGGATTCGGTAGAAGCCTTCCGGGGTGCGCTCGCCGGATACGATAAACTCGCGGTCGCGTTCATCGATATCGCTCGTGAGCAGCGTGGCGGCGTCTGCGTCGGTCCGCGCGATAAGCAGCGTGGGTACGCCGCAGATATCTGCGGAGAAGCGTGCCGCGATGAGTTTGGTAATGAACTCTTGCGTCGGCACCAGGACCTTGCCGCCCATGTGGCCGCATTTCTTCGCTGAAGAGAGCTGGTCCTCGAAGTGGACGCCTGCGGCGCCCGCCTCGATCATTTGCTTCATGAGTTCGAAGGCGTTGAGGGGGCCGCCGAAGCCGGCTTCGGCGTCTGCGACGATGGGCGCGAACCAGTAGGGCCCGTTCTTCCTGCCGTCGAGGACCTGGATCTGGTCGGCGCGGCGCAGGGCGTTGTTGATGCGCTTGACCACCGCCGGGACGCTGTTGGCGGGGTAGAGGCTCTGGTCGGGGTACATCTCACCGGCGAGGTTCGCGTCCGCGGCGACCTGCCAGCCGCTGAGGTAGATTGCCTTCAATCCCGCCTCGATTTGCTGGATGGCTTGGTTGCCCGTGAGCGCCCCGAGCGCGTGGATGTAGTCTTCGGTTTGGATCAACTTCCAGAGGCGGGCGGCGCCGGCCTGCGCGAAGGTGTATTCGATCCGAAGCGTTCCGCGGGCCTTCAGCACTTCCTTTACGGAGTAGGGGCGTGTCACACCCTTCCAGCGCGGGTCGTTGTCCCAAAGATCCTGGATGTGCTCGACCTTCTCGGGATCGATCCGGTGGCTCAGCATTCTGGCTTCGTATTCATCTGCCCGCTCTTCAATCGTTGCCATTTCTTGTTACCTCCACAAACGTTGTTCTTGGCTGGTACGCAGTACGCGCCCTTCCTCAATCTCCCAAGAGTAATTCACAGTTGTCCTAATCCAAGTTTTCATAAGCGCGTAAGGTCAGAAACTCTTCGAGCTCGTCGTTCGAGATGATCTTGTCGAAGAGGTCTCTGGCGAGTTCGTATTTCCCGTTGTTGTAGACGTCCTCGCCGACGGCCTCTTTGATCTTTTGCACTTCCTCTTCGAGCATCTCGTGGAACATGCCGAGGGTGACCTTTCGGCCGTCTTTCAGGATGCCCTTCGGGTGGCGTATCCACTGCCAAATTTGTGTACGCGAGATCTCCGCTGTCGCCGCGTCCTCCATGAGGTTGTACAGCGGCACACAGCCGTTGCCCCGCAACCAGGCTTCCATGTACTGGATGCCGACGCTGATATTCGTGCGCAGGCCCGCCTCTGTAATGTCGCCTTCCGGCACCGTCAACAGGTCCTCCGCTGTGATATTGACGTCTTCGCGGAGCTTGTCTATCTGGTTTGGCTTATCGCCCAAGACGGCGTCGAATTCCTCAAAAGCGATCGCGACAAGGCCTGGATGCGCGACCCATGTCCCGTCGTGGCCGTCAGCGGCCTCGCGGCGCTTGTCTTCGCGGGCCTTCTGGAGCGCGGCCTCGTTGGCTTCCGGGTCGTTCTTGATGGGGATTTGCGCCGCCATGCCGCCGACGGCGTGCGTGCCACGCCGATGGCAGGTCTTGATGGCCAGCAGCGAATAGGAGTGCATGAAGTGCTTGGTCATGGTGATTTCTGCGCGGTCGGGCAGGATAAACTCGGGGTTCTTTTGCAGGCGCTTAATTACGCTGAAGATGTAGTCCCAACGGCCGCAATTGAGCCCCGCCATGTGCTCGCGGAGCTCGTAGATAATCTCGTCCATCTGAAAGGCCGCCAGGATGGTTTCGATCAAGACCGTCGCCTTGATGGTGCCTCGGGCTACGCCGAGCAGATCCTGCGCTTTGATAAAGATGTCGTTCCACAGCCGCGCCTCGAGGTAATGCTCCATCTTTGGCAGATAGAAGTAGGGGCCCGTGCCACGCTTTTTGAGTTCTTCGTGGTTGTGGAAGAAGTAGAGCGCGAAGTCGAAGATGCCGCCTGAGATGGGCTTGCCGTCCAAGGTGACGTGCTTTTCGTCGAGGTGCCAGCCGCGCGGGCGTACGTGGAGCACTGCCGTCTGCGGGTTCAAGCGGTACTCTTTGCCCTGGGGGTTGGTGAATTCGATGCTGCGGTGAACGGCGTCGCGCAGGTTGATCTGGCCCTCAAGGAGACCGTCCCAGGTGGGGGAGTGGGAGTCCTCGAAATCGGCCATGAACATCTTCGTGCCCGAGTTTAGCGCGTTGATGACCATCTTGCGGTCAACCGGCCCGGTAATTTCCACGCGACGGTCCAAGAGGTCTTGCGGCAGCGGCGCACACTTCCAGTCGCCGTCGCGGATCTCCTTGGTCTCCGGAAGAAAGTGGGGGAGCGCGCCCGCGTCGAGCGCCGCCTGGGTCTCGCGCCTGCGAAGAAAAATCTCGCTCCGGCGCTCCCTGAACTCCCGGATGAGCGTGGCCAGGAAGGCGAGTGCTTCGGGGGTCAGGATTTTGGCGAATTCATCGCTAACGGGGGCATGTATCTCCAGTTTATCGAGTTGTAGTGTCGTGGCGTTTGTCATTGCGCTATAGTCCTTATGTTTTCTTGGCTTATTACTTAGCCGTCCAGTACGATGCTGATTAGGCCTTCCATTTTTAAGAATGTCTCAGGGTACACGGGAGGGTAGTATTGTGCAAGGCAATTGTTTCAATGGTTATCATTGACATTTTGAATATAATCTGCTTCAATACTGGTCGTAGGATGCTTTTTTAGGTATCGTGTACTGTATAGGAGACCGCCCATGGCAAAGCGTTCGATTCGTTATAAACATAATCGGTTGCAGCAGTTACGTGGTTTTTACTACGCGGCTCAGAACGGGAGCATTTCACGGGCGGCGGAGAAGATGTACCTGAGTCAGCCGTCGGTTTCGCTTCAAATTCAGGCCTTAGAGCGCGAATTCGATGCGAAACTCTTTGACCGGAACGGGCCGAAGATCGAGCTGACGCACGATGGGGAGATTCTTTTCGAGCTGGCGCAGCCGCTCGTGGACGGGTTCAGCTCTCTGGAGGAGAGCTTTCAGGCGAGGCGGGACTCGATTGAGCGGGGGCGCCTTGAGATCGCGGCCGGGGGCTCGACGATTCAGTATGTGTTACCGAGTTTTGTGGAGCGTTTCGTAAACGCGCATGCCGGCGTCGATCTGCGGCTGCGCAACGTCACCGGTCGCGAGGGTTTGGAACTTCTGCGTGCGGGGGAAGTCGATTTCTGTGTGGGGCCGATGCTCGATACCCCAGAGGACATCGACTTTCATCCGATCGTAGCGTATGAGCCGATTCTGATCACGACGAAGGGTCATCCTTTGGCCAAGCGTAAGAAGGTCTTGCCGCGTCACATTAGTAAGTATCCGCTCATCCTGCCGCCGCGGCATTTGAGCACCTGGCGTCAGGTCGAGTATGTGTTTACGCAGGAGAATCTGAATTACGAGGTGCGCCTCGAGGTAGGCGGCTGGGAAGTCATCAAGAAGTATGTCGAGATTGGGCTTGGGGTCTCGATTGTGATGAGCATTTGTATCACCGGGACCGAGAACCTCGAGGTCATTCCAGTCGGAGATTATTTTCCGCGCCGGACCTACGGCGTGGTATGGCGCAGGAACAGGCAGTTGTCGCCTCAGGCGCTGGGCTTTATCGAGATCATGGATCCTGGGCTCGCGGCCCAGTGGGAAAACGCTAAGGGAGGCGGCTAAGGCGGCACTTTTTTCGTAAGCGTTCAGGTCCATGGAGGGTCGCAAATGCGGGGTTTTCGCGGCAGGACGCAAGAAAAGGGACAGACACGTCTTCGCTCGTGCCTCGCTCCGCTTGCGTC
>JASJYE010000179.1 GCA_030123645.1 Candidatus Hydrogenedentota bacterium
CTAGGGGACGCACTGGAATGCGTGGTTGATCCTTCGCTTCGCTCAGGATGACACAGGGCTAGGCTTTGCAGGTGATGTCTCGCGAGGGGGAGTCGCTGGCGGTTCTAGAGATTCCAGCTTTCGCTGGAATGACGTGCAGGCGAGATGCGTGGGCAGGGTTTGGGGTTTCGGCTTGACGAGATTGCCACGTCGGTGCTGCCGTACGGTATGTTTTGCTCCTCGCAATGACAGGCAGGGGCTGGAATGACTTTAAGGGATGCCGTACTCGCGATGACGGAGGCGCGGTTCTTGGCGCTCTTGGCGGTTCAAATCTCGCGGTCGGCGGAGGATGCCGGGAGGGCCAAGTTCCACCTTGGCCGCTGCGGTCGAGGTGGAACTCGACCCTCCCAAGTTGTTTCGCGCCAATTATTCCACGGTGACGGATTTGGCGAGGTTTCTTGGTTGGTCGACGTCGCAACCGCGGTTGACGGAGATGTAATAGGCGAGGAGTTGGAGGGGGACGGCGGCGAGGATGGGCGAGAGGGGCTCGGAGCAGTCGGGGATGTAGATGACCTCGTCGCAGTGCTGGGCGATGCCGGTGTCGCCTTCGGTGGCGATGGCGAGGATGATGCCGCTACGGGCGCGGACTTCCTGGATGTTGGAGATGATTTTTTCGTGCGTGCCGCTGCGGGGCGCGACAAAGATGACGGGGAGTTTGTCGGTCACGAGCGCGATGGCGCCGTGCTTCATTTCGCCTGCGCCGTAGGCTTCGGCGTGGATGTAGCTGATTTCCTTCAGCTTGAGCGCGCCTTCGAGCGCAGTCGGCAGGTTATATCCCCGGCCAAGGAAGAGCGCGCTATGCGCGTCGCGAAAGCGATCGTCCGCCGCACACTGCAGGATGGTCCCTTGCTTGTCCAGGATCTCTTGAATTTTTGCCGGGACCTGCTGAAGTTCGGTGAGCAAGGCATTGGCATCCTCCTCAGACAGCGCGCCGCGGCGTCGTCCGAGGTCCACCGCAAGCAGAACTAGCGCGGCGAGCATCGCGGTATAGGCCTTGGTCGACGCGACGCCGATCTCGAGTCCTGCCCGCAGATAAATGACCGCGTCGGACTCGCGCGCGATGGTGGAGCCGACGGCGTTGACGAGCGAGAGGATGGCCGCGCCGCGATCTTTGGCGACGCGGAGCGCCTGGAGCGTGTCGGCGGTCTCCCCGGACTGCGTGATGGGGATGACGATCGTGTTGGGAGGGATGAGGAGCTCTCTGTAGCGGAACTCGGAGGCGATGTCGATTTCCACGGGGACCTTGGCGAGGGATTCGATCAGCCGTTTGCCGACCAGTCCCGCGTGCCAGGCCGTGCCGCACGCGACGATCATGATCCGCTCGCAGGTCTCGAGAAGGGAGGCGTCGAGGAGGCCGTCTTCCCAGACGACTTCGCTGCGGTCTTCCGAAATTCTTCCGCCGATGGTGTTGCGAACGACCTCCGGCTGCTCGTGGATTTCTTTGAGCATGAAGTGGGGATATCCGCCCTTTTCGGCCTGGGACTGGTCCCAGTCGAGGGTCTGGACCTCAGGGCGCTGCGGGGCGCCTCGAAGGTCGTGCACGGTGTAGCCGTCGCGCCGGATCTCGCAGACCTGTCCATCTTCGAGATAAAGGACCTCGCGCGTGTAGTTCAGGATCGCTGTGGCGTCGGAGGCGATGAAGCTTTCGCCTTCGCCCAGCCCCACGACGAGCGGACTGCCGCTGCGTGCGGCGACAAGGACCTCGGGGTCGTCCGAGCACACGACGCCGATGGCATAGGCGCCGCGAACGTCTTGGAGTGCGCGTTTGACGGCGGCGAAGAGATCGCCTTCAAAATAAAGCCGGATGAGGTGGGCGAGGGTCTCGGTATCGGTCTCGCTCCGGAATACGAAGCCCTTCTCGCGCAGTTCGGCGCCGAGTTCGAGATAGTTCTCGATGATGCCGTTGTGGACGACCGCAATGGCATGTGGATCGTCGTGCTGCGGGTGCGCGTTGGCCTCGCTCGGGACGCCGTGCGTAGCCCAGCGTGTATGCCCGATGCCCACCGAACCCGAAAGGGAATTCGCCTCGAGTTTCGCCTCGAGGGCGGCCAGCTTGCCGACGCTGCGGACCGAATCGAGCGCGCCGTTCCTGAGCACGCTGACGCCCGCGGAGTCGTAGCCGCGGTATTCAAGACGATGGAGGCCGTCCAATATGACGTCGACGGCGTTCTTCTCACCGATGTATCCGACGATACCGCACATGCGCCTTAGATCCCCCACGCCGGGACCCCAGGTCGCGGCGTTTACATCGCTCAGTCTAACACAACGCGAATGAGGAAGAAGCCGCCGAGAAGGAGAATGGTGAATACGATGGTCAGGAGGTTGAAGCGCTTGTCGATGAAATCGCCGATGGGTTGCCCGAAGGCGTAGAGGAGGGCGGCGACGGCGAAGAAGCGCGCGCTCCTGCCGATGATCGTGGCGATCGTGAACATGATCAGGTCTAGGCCGAAGACGCCTGCCGTGACGGTGATCACTTTGTAGGGGACAGGTGTGAATGCGGCGACGAAGACGAACCAGAAGTCCCACCGGCGATAAATGTCCTGGACTTGCGCAAAGGTTTTTTCGCTGAAGCCCGGAACGTAGGTGAAGAAGAATTCGTCGACGACGCTCCACAGGCCCCAGCCGAGGCCGTAGCCCACGAGGCCCCCGACGACCGAGCCCACCGTGCAAATTGCCGCGAAGCGGAACGCGCGTTCGCGCCTGCCCAGGCACAGCGCGATGAGCAGCACGTCGGGGGGAATGAGAAAGAAGCTGGATTCGGCGAAGGCGATGAGGAACAGGGCGGGCGCGCCGTAGGGCGTATCGGCCCAGCTCAGGACCCAGTCGTACATGCGCCTGATGAACTTCACAGCTGAATGTTCCGCGCCTTGAGCACTTCGAAGGCATCGAGGTTTGTGAGGTTTCGATGGAGGGGAGTCACGCTCACCCGGTTGTGTTCGATTGCCTCGATGTCCGTGCCCGGTTGAATGACGCCCTTCGGCCGGTAGCCGCCAATCCAATAATACAGTTTTCCCCTCGGGTCCTCTCGCCGGATGATTTCGTCTTCAAATTCCCGGAGTCCTTGCCTCGTAATCGCGATGCCTTCGAGCTCCTCGTAGGGCACGTTCGGGACGTTGACGTTCAGCATGGTGTCTTTCGGCAGCCCGTTCTCGAGGACGTGCCGGGCAAGGAGCACGCCGCATTTGGCCGCGGTTTGGTAGTCGGTAGAGTCGTAACTGGCGTTCGACAGCGCGATCGATGGAATGCCCAGGAGCATGCCCTCGTATGCCCCGGCAACGGTGCCCGAATAGGTGACGTCGTCGCCGAGATTGGGCCCTGAATTGATGCCCGACAGGACGAGGTCGGGCCTGCGATCCAAGAACTGGCGCGTCGCGAGCAGGACACAATCCGTTGGCGTACCGTCGATCATGTACCAGCGCTCACGGATTTCCTTTACGCGCAGGGGACGGTGAAGCGATATTCCGTGGCCGACGCCGCTCTGCTCGCGGTCGGGCGCAAATACCCAGACTTCCCCCAAGTCCTCCAAGACGTCTGCGAGGATTTGAAGGGCGGGCGACTCCACACCGTCATCATTCGTGACTAATAGTAGCGGTCGGGTCATGGGAGGCCGGCGGCGGGCATCTGTGGTATCCGTGGGACGGTCAGGTAGCCATCGGGGCACGCCCTAAGGTGGCGAGTGCACCAGTAAATGCGTGAAACGCAGCGACTTATAGCATACAGATTCATGGCGATTCAATCGCACGGCGTCCCCGCAGGGGATAAGCGGCCCTGCCAGAGCGAAACGCGTTGTCCGATCCGCAGGCCCCTCATATGCGAGTGCAATGGAGCAAGGTGGAGTGCTCACAAGATCCTTGGCTTCGCGCTGAAGAGTCGAGCGGCCAATCCATCGAAAACGAGCGCGCGCTTGAGGCCTTGATGGCCCAGGTCAATGAGCGCAGTTATCTCATTTAGGTCTAGCGCTTTACAAAGCAATTCAGAACTGCTAAAATTTCTATTTCATGAGGTGGCTTTGCGTTGCGTATTGAGGCAGGATCCTTCGACTTTTTATATCGTCTAACCAGTCTTAATCGTTACGTCGCAGTCATTTACATATATCGCGCGGACATTCTTCGACCAGTCTAATCATCCCGAGGCAGCTATGGCGGATTCAAAGTCCAAATCTGAAGCAACATCTAAATCCAAATCTTCGGCTCGCCCTAAGAAGGCGGCCGAAAAGAAAGATATGACCAATTCCAAGAAAAAGACCAGCCCGAAACCGGCGTCACGAGGCCTAAGTAATAAGTCCAATAAGGCTAAACCAAAAGCGAAGGCCGCCACAGCGAATAAGTCCAATGGCGCCGGAACCAAGAAATCGGCGGCAAAGGGAGCAGCCGCGCCGGGCATTGTAAAACCCGCGCGGCGGCATGTGGCTGGAGTAAAGGCGTTGCCGCGCGAGTTCCTCCAGGATCTTTCTCAGGCCGTACTCAAAGCGGTGCGTCCCGCGATAGCGGCCGCCAAGGGCCGCGAAATCGTTGGTACGGCCCCGAGCGGCGACGCCACCTTCGAGTTGGACAAGATCGCCGAGAAGGCCCTTCTGAACTTTCTGAAGCGTGCCCACGAGCCCGTGGCATATTACAGCGAAGACGCTGGCTATACGACGTTTTCGAGCGGTCAGCCGAAGAATTTGCTCGTTGTGGATCCAATCGATGGTACACGCGCAGCAAAGAATGGATTTGAGGGCTGCGTTGTATCGGTATGCAGTACGCGCATTATTGAGCGGCCGACCTTTGCCGACATTGACAGCGCTCTCGTTATGGAAATATTGGGCAACCGCACCTTCTACGCCGAGCGGGACAACGGCGCCCGAATGTACGTGGACGGTCATGCGCGCAAGGTAAGACTTTCCACCAATACGGATCTGGAGAAGGTTGCGTGGGCCATGACGGTTCCCGCCCGGCCTGCAGAGCTTATCTTTCCTGTTGCCGCCAAGCTCATCGACCTCACGAGCCTTAAGGGCGGCTTCTTCGCATGCAACAGCACATCTTATAGTCTGACGCGTCTAGTAAGTGGCCAATTGGACGCCTGCATCGATATTGCGAATCGTTTTTACAGGGATATCCGCTCCGTTGTCGAGGATTCTTTTATTAACGCGGGACGCGGCATCGTTTTGGGGGTGTGCCCGTATGATTTCGCGGGGGCGTTGCTGATCGCGCAGGAAGCCGGCTGCACGGTTACGGATGCATATGGCAAAGACTTCGACGAGGTGCTCCTGCTGGATTCAAGCGTAGTGAACCAGCGCTCGGTGATCGCAGCAGCGAACAAAGAACTCCACGAGCAGTTGTTCAACTTTTTCGATACCCGCATCGAACACTACAAACGCCTCCTAGCCGGGCGGAAATAGCGCCGGGCTAATTCTATGATTCCAGTTGGTCCAAGATAGGGCCAGCGGCCCGGATCCACACCAGCCTGGGGCGACGGCCCAGGTAGGGCCAACGGCCCGAAATCATACCAGCCTGAGGCGAAGCGCCAGATCCACGAATAGTTAAGTACCAAGGGCTGAAAGCCCGATCCATCATTTAGGCCCATACCTGCGCATCAATGAGTGCGGCATGATCATGGAACGGGCTTTCAGCCCTCTTTCCTTTTTAGTTCTTGACCTTGACCTGGGGCTCTGCCCCCAGGCTGGTTTAAGACGCGCCGTTGGCGCTGATCCAACAACGCTTCGCTCGGAGTTATCCGCCGTCATATACCAAACCGGTGGTTCCGGTACCAAAGCGGTGGTT
>JASJYE010000180.1 GCA_030123645.1 Candidatus Hydrogenedentota bacterium
GATTGGATGTTCTCGTAGGGGGTCTCGCGCAGTAAGCCGTGGTCGAGATTGAAGATGTGTCCGTGCCTGCCGCCGGCTTCCACAACGTCGCGTGCGTCGCGCTCGATTTCCTCGAGGGGGCCGTCGCACAGCAGGCGGTTGCTGAGGTTGCCTTGAATCACGCGTGTCTCGCCGACGATCGCGCGGGCCTCCGCGATGGTCGTGGAGCTGTCGATGCTTAGAATGTCCGCGCCGGACGCGTCGAGGTCGCCAATGTTAGGCCAGGCGCGCGCGAAGACGATTGTGGGCGCCAAGCCCCGGAGGGCCTCGAAGATACGCTGCTGATACGGCAAGGCGAATTCGTTGTAGATCTGCGGCGTGACGAGGTAGGCCGCGGACTCGAAGAGTTGTACGGCGTAGGCCCCGGATTCGATCTGGTATTTGAGATAGTTGACTGTTATTTCAGTAAGCTTGTCCAGCAGCGAGTGCATCGCCTTCGGGTCATCGCGCATGAACTGCAACGCCGTGTCTGCCGAAACCCCGAAGCTCTTCCCCTCGATCATGAATACGGCGAGCGTCAGCGGCGCGCCGGCAAAGCCCAACACGGGCATTTCCCCATCCAGCTCCTCCTGAACCATGCGAAGCGTTTCGCCAACGAAGGGCAGCGCCTCCGCGACGTCGTAATTCGCGAGTCCCTCGATCTGCGCTGCGCTTCGGATAGGGTCTTCGGTGACTGGGCCCGGTCTGAACACGAAGGGACATCCCATGGGGGCAAGCAGCGTGAGGATGTCCTGAAAGAAAATGATGGCGTCGATGCCGAGGCGTTTCGGGAGGAGGGAAACCTCGGTGCTGAGTTCCGGGTGACGAAAGAGATCTTCGAGTGGCATAGCCTCGCGTTTGCGCAAGGCGTTGTAAGCGGGATCGGTCCGGCCGGCCTGGCGCATGAGCCACACCGGAGGGCGCGGCGTCTGTTGGCCGTGCGCAGCGCGTTCGAAGAGGTCGTTACGAAACACCGTTACCCAACGTATGGAAGAATTGGCCTGGATGCGGGAATCCCGGCGCCGCGGCTTCTTTGGTCTTGGCGAACACGGGGTTAATCGCTCGGGCGCCGTGTGAGAATAGTCACCAGCATGCCTGCGCCCGCTATGCCGGCCCACACGACAAGGGGGGCAATGGCAAGAATGCTGGTGTAGGTCAGGACAAATCCGACTATACCCAAGATCATCACGATGAACGCTGCTGCATGCATGTGAAGCCTCCTCTCGCTCTCATCTCAGCTTCCGTGTGGCACCTTGGCTTTCCACGTTTCAGCCTGTTTTGCGCCTTGGAATGCGCTAAACTCTTCGTGGGCGCGAATAACGAATCCGTTTTGGGTCAGACAAAGTATAGTGGGCGTCGAAAGGACGCGCAATCCGGAACCCATAGAGGACTTGGGAGCCGGCTGCCGCGAGATGGGCTAGAGGGCTGAAGCCCAGGCGAATTTGCTATAGTATCACTTTAAGCACAATTGTAAATATATTACTTGTGGCGGCTAAGGCGCCTCGGATTGCATGGCTATAGAGAACCCGGAAAGAGACAAGGACCACGACGAGCGGAAGCGGATTGGCGAACTCGAGGCCCAGGTGAAGGAGCTCTCCGGTCTCGTGGAAATTCTTCTTGCCAAAGGCGATGATGAATTGTCTGTGCCTGTTCCTGAGGAGGAGGAGGCGGCCGAGGAAATCGTTTCACATCGGCATCATCTCGTCGAGGATGTGAGGGAAAGTATCGGGCGCGCGCTTGGGGGTGTGGAAGGTGAGTCGCTCGAATCGCGCGTCGGCGGGATTTGGTTGAGCCGCATCGTTGCGGTGTTGTTCATGACGCTGATGGTCTTGGGTGGCGTGATCACGCTTCAGACGCTCGGCGCGGAGTATAAGATCGGCATCGGTTATGCCATTGCCGCGGGCGCGATTGCATACGGGGTGGTGCGCCGGCGGAGTGAGAGCTTCTTTCCGCAAACGATCCTCGGATCGGGCCTCGCAGCTTTTTACTTTACGACCTACGCGGGCTTTTTCCTTGAGAACACGCGGGTGTTTCCCTCGCCTAAAGTCGGAATCCCGGTGCTGGCGTGCGCGCTACTTGTTGTCGCGGTCGTGGCCCATGTTCGCCGGAGCGCAACAGTGGCGGGCATCTCGCTTTTTCTCATTTACTACACGGTAGTGCTCAGCCTTTCCATGAGCATGGACAACAACAGTGTGATCTACGCGCTGATCACGGGATCGCTTCTTGCGATTGTGGCACTGACGTTTCACTTGACGCACCGTTGGTTGTTGTTCACGTGGGGCGCGCTTATCGCCACTCAGCTCACGTATATTTACTTTTTCGTGCTCAATCCTCCGGATCTGGGTTTTTCGGGCAGGGCGTATTTTTGGTATTCCAATGCCTTTTTGACGCTGGTTTTCTGCGTGTTCTCGGCGGCGTGCATCACGGATGCGAGCCGCAGGGGCGAATTCCGGCGGGCCGTCGGGCCGATGGCTGCGGTGAACTCGTTTGTCTACCTGGTGCTGACGTGGATTGCCATCCGGGCCAATTACGCGGAGTACGAGTGGGCCTTTCGACTTTGGCAAACGGGAATTTTTCTGGTTTTTACCGGCTATGCGCAACTGGTGGGCCCGCGTCGCAACTATCTGTTTCAAATATTCGCGGCGAAAACCTTCATCATATTTACGCTGGCGCTTCAGTCCTCACTGTCGCACGAATGGCTCTTGGTCGCGATGTCTCTGGAGTGCCTCGCGCTCGGGTTTTCGTATATGCGCAGCGGGCTCGTCGTTTTCAAATTGCTCGGGCTCGGTCTGCTTCTGGTTACGCTGGTGAGTTGCCTGTTGACTGCAGGGTTCTCAGATGAAATCGACATTCTGGGCTACACGGTGCAGGCGAAGTGGTTTTCGAGCATCGCCGTAGCGCTGGTCTTCGGCGTAGTCGCGTGGTTTCATGAACATTTCGTGCGGCGGGTGCCGCCTGAAGCGCGCGAGCTAAGGGCCCAATGGTTCCTGGCGGACACTTGGGCCGACCTCAGCGGGAGCGCGATGGCCATGCTGTATGCGGCATCGGGCGCGCTCGTTCTTATGTCGATCACGATCATCGATCTGGGCGATATGCCTGAGATGCCGTATATCTTGGCGGGGGAAGGCATCGCGATGGCGGCCTTGGGGCTCCTTTTGGTAACGCCCCAGGTGGAAGTCGCAAGTGTCTTGCTATTGTTCGCGGCGCACGCTTGCTATCACATCTTTTTGTGGCTCGGTAAGGAAGGTTTTGAGACGCAACCGCGTTACGCATTATATACGTCGATTGTTGCCGCGGTGACGTACTTCGGCGGGTACTTGTGGGAGCGCTATCAGCGGAAGATCGAAGGCGGGACGCAATTTGAGCGTGACGCGATGGCGAGCGTGCCCTACCTTGCCGCGACCGTTATGGTGGCGACGCTTATGGAACGGCACTTGGAGGCGCTGTACGCCCCGCTCGCACAGATGGTACTTGCCGCGGCGCTTTTCCTTGCGAGCGCGGCGACGTTGCTTGTCGGCTTTCGCATCGCAGGCATCCTCTGTCTGGTGCTTGGCACTTGGAGCTATTACGTGTCTTTGTATGATGTCAGGGTCCCCATCACAGAGCATCCGGACTACGCGGTGGGGCTGGTCGTGGTGTTGCTTTGCTATGCGGCGTCTGAGCGCGCGGCGGGACTGTGGGACCACCGGCGCCACCTAATAACACGGTACGGAGCAGGGCTGCGGACGTTGATCGTGGGCGCCGCGGCTCTGGTCGGTCTTCTGGCGCTTCTGCGATGGGCGCCTCCTGAGCAGTTGAGCTTTTACTGGCTGGCGCTTGCGATGGGTTCCATGGTTCTGGGGGTGGTGTTCCGTGAGAGCCGCTACCGTTGGGCCGGCATCGCTTTGTATTTCGGCACGGCGGTACACTTCGGCCTCTACGATCTGCGCAACGTACAGCCGCTGCTGCGCTTTACGATCTTGACTGTGCTGGTGATCAGCGGTCTCGTGTTGGCGTGGGCGTATTCGGAATTCCGGGAGCGGCAATTGCGAGCGCTCCGCGAAGAGCACTTGGCGGGCGGCCCCTCGGACGAGCCTGCACAAGAAGGCCGCGCCACGGATGGATGATCCACGCAAAGCGGCGGAGCGGATCTGCGAGACGTTGAGGAATGCAGGGCACCGCGCGTTGTTTGCGGGGGGATGCGTTCGCGACGAGCTGCTGGGCCGCGCCCCGAAGGACTACGACGTAGCGACCTCGGCGCACCCCGACGAAGTGGAAAGACTTTTCGAGCGCGTGGTGAGTGTTGGCGCCGCCTTTGGCGTTCAGGTGGTGCTTATGCCCGAGGACCAATGTGAAGTCGCCACGTTCCGGAGCGAGGGGCCCTATCTGGACGGCCGGCACCCGGCAAGTGTCGAGTTTCACGATGAGAAACAGGACGCGCTGCGTCGCGATTTCACGATAAACGCGCTGTTCTTGGATCCGGAAACGGGTGAAGTGCTGGATTATGTGGGCGGCCGGGAAGACCTTGCGCGGCGTGTGGTGCGCGCGGTCGGCGACCCGCACAAGCGCTTCCAGGAGGACCATTTGCGGCTGCTCCGTGCAGTGCGGATCGCTGCGCAGCTCGATTTCGCGTTGGACGAAGCGACGCTGGAGGCGGTGAAAACTCACGCGGGTCTCATCGCCAAAACGAGTTCGGAGCGCATTCGCGACGAGATTCTGCGGATACTTACTCAGAATCACGCGCATCGCGGCTTCGAGATGCTGGACGAAACGGGACTGCTGCGGCATGTTCTGCCCGAGATCGCGGACATGAAGGGCGTCGAGCAGCCGCCCGAGTATCATCCGGAGGGGGACGTATTTGTACACACGTTGAAGATCCTCGAGCGACTTCGCGATCCGTCGCCGGCGCTGGCGATGGCCGCGCTGCTGCATGACGTGGGTAAGCCGCGCACGCAGACCTTTGCCGACCGCATCCGCTTTGACCGGCATGAAAAGGTGGGCGCGGATATTGCCAAAGATATCTGCGAGCGCCTGCGGATGTCGACGCACGATATCGCGCGAATCGAGTGGATTGTGGGGCAGCACATGCGCGTGTCGACCGTCAAAGAAATGCGCGAGAGTAAGTTGAAGCGGCTTATTCGCGAGGAGGGCTTTGCGGAACTGCTGGAGCTTTTCCGCATCGATTGCCTGTCGAGCCACAACCGGCTCGATACCTACGAGTGGCTTCGCGACTATGCCGAGAACCTCAGCCCGGAGGAGGTCAAGCCGCCGGTGCTGCTGAGTGGGCACGATCTGATCGAGATGGGCTATCGACCGGGTCCCGACTTCGCGAAAATCCTGACGGCCGTCGAGGACAAGCAACTCGAAGGCGAGTTGTCCTCCCCCGAACAGGCGCGCGACTACGTCCGCACAACGTGGCCGCTCGAAACGTAATCATCACATCCGATTTCTTTCCTCCGTCTTTTTTAGACAGGATGAACATGATTTTTCAGTTTTGATGAATCAGAATTCTTGTAGTTCAATCTTGCTCCCTCAGACTAAGACCGGCCTCCGAAATCTTGTCCATCCTGTAAATCCTGTCTAAAAAAGAAGGACAGAGGGGCACCTCGTCCCTCCCAATAAATGCTCGCATCTCCGCCAGTCACCTCCCCATCACGTAATTCCCACGAAGGCGGGAATCTCTAGGAGCGGAGATCGCCCCGCGAATCGGCAGGTCAAGACCCACCCTACAGAGCTAAAGACATCGACCTTTCGATTGACGATTTTTAGAGAAGCGCTGAGCGT
>JASJYE010000518.1 GCA_030123645.1 Candidatus Hydrogenedentota bacterium
TTAAATCCTAGAACTACTCTATATGGTAGATTTTATGGTCTCTACTACTGTATATTGTACTCAGCGCTTCGAGGCTAGCGAAAAGCATGAAGGGCGGCATGAATCAGGCCTATTGGGACGATATCGCCGTGCGATACGACGAGGAGATCCTCGACGCCGTCAAGAACGATAAAAACGGCGTCATCAAGCAAAGTATCCGGGGGCACGCCGACAAAACTCACCTGGCCGCTGACTTCGGTTGCGGTATCGGCAAGACCTTGCCCCTGCTCTCCCGTTGCTTTTCAATTGTGGATGCCTACGACCTCTCCGGCAAGAACCTCGAGTTGGCCCGGTGGAAATGCCGCCGTTTTCCGAATGTTCGTTATCACCATCGCGATCTGTCGACGGACGATAGGATTTCAGGCAAGGTGGATTTCGCCATCAGTATCAACGTCTTGCTCGCGCCTTCGCCCGAAACCCGAAGCGGCATATTGCGAACAATCTGCGATGGTCTCCTTCCGCGCGGAATCTTACTTCTTGTGGCGCCGTCCTTGGAATCGGCACTGTACAGCGACTTCCGTCTTCTCGAATGGAACCTGCGCGAAGGAGTCGATTACGACGACGCGCGCAGAGAGGGGCTCACGGCGGACTCGAAGAACGGCGGGGCCGTCGCGAACGGAATCGTTACGCTCGATGGGGTTGCGACCAAGCACTATCTCCGCGAAGAACTGCACGTGACACTACGCAGCATGGGCCTCGAAACCATCGAGACGCACAAAGTCGAGTATGCCTGGAGCACGGAATTCGACGAAGTTCCGGCTTGGCTTAAGGGGCCGTATCCGTGGGACTGGATGGTCCTCGCGCAAAAAAGATAAGCGACAACTTTGTATTGTCACCGCCTTCCCGTTAGAATGCAGCCAAGAACGGGCAAATTGATCGTGAAACCGGGGGATTTTCTATGCGAAATGCCATCATACGCGCGTTGTGCGCTCTCTTGCTGATGTCGACTGCTTCGGGTTGCATCGCGCTCGTCGCCGGTGCGGCGGGCGGGGCGGCAGGCGTGACCTACGCCAAGGGAAAACTCACCGACAGGGTGGACGCGCCCATAGCGCAAGTGCACGCGGCGACCATCATGGCGCTTGAAGGGCGGGGCTTGCAGATTCACAACGACGAACTCCACGGCGCCTCGGCGAAGGTGCGCTCAGAAACCGCGGACGATAAGAGAATCTGGATCGATATCGAATCGATCACGCCCAACTCCAGCAAGATCACGATCCGTGTGGGGGCCAGGGGTAACCACCCGCGGCAGGTGACCATCCTCGACGCCATCAAGGCCAACCTCTAATGCGGCGGCTGGTAGCGTGAGCTAACTCTTAAACTTCCGCGTCAGCCAGTCGATCATGAGGGCGTTAAACTCCTCCGGCCTTTCTTGTTGCGTCCGGTGGCCGCAATCCATGATCGTTTTCAGTTCGAGACCGGGGATCCAGCGCTCCGCGCCGGCCATGCGTGAGGGCGGCAGGATCACGTCGTCTTCCGCATGTCGCGACGCAAAATTTTCAGAGCAGTATCGTATCCCCTTCGTGCGCTTGTGCCCATTCACAGAAGTTCTGCCAGTCCGAAAGAAGGGGGTAGCGCCTTCCAGCCTTCCAGACCGCAAAGCCCGCCCTAAAAATGCGTTTTTCAATAAAAAC
>JASJYE010000181.1 GCA_030123645.1 Candidatus Hydrogenedentota bacterium
GCCATTGCAGTTTCAGACTGGGCGCTCCTCGGGGCCGCCGGGGGCGGGATCTACGGCCGGTCGCGGCGCCAGGTGCTGGCGTCAACGGAGGAGTCTGTGGCGTGGGTCGTGCCGTGGCTACTTGTTTTCACGGCCATCGCGGTCTCCGCCTGGGGCCAGGGCTGGTTCTTGCGGCTGACCCCGCAGCGTCTGATGCTATTGCTAGGCCTTCCACTATCCATTCTTTCCGCGACGGCGCTGCAGGCATGGGGCCGCCGCAGGCCGTATCATGCGCGCGGCTACCTCGCCACCATGATCTTGTGCGGCGTTGCTTCGGCAATTGCCGGGACGCTGTTTTTCCAAGGGCCGCTGGGACGCGCGGCCGGCGAGGGCCCTTTTGCGCGGTTGCATCCTGAGATTATGACGCCGGCCGATGCGGAGCTGCTCGGGCATCTCACGCCTGGAATCGTACTTGCGCCGCAGTCCTTCAGCGATGCGATCGCCCTCCGGCCGGGAATGCGCGTCCTCGGAGGCATCGGGGGCACTGATCTTTCCGACCAAATGTCGACGGAAATCGACCCGGCCGTTGCGCGCTTTTTTTCGGGGGATCCGGATATGGACCGCCGGGCGTTCCTGGACGAGTGGTGCATCGACTACGTCTATTGTCCAGACACCTGGCCCGTCGATGCGGAAGTGGTTGCGGAGCTGAGAAAGGACAGGCGGCTCGAGACCGTCGCGGAGAAATCGCGGGGAGTCGTGTTCCGCGTGGAGCGATGACTGCGGCCGTATCCAGCGGCAACTCACATCTGCAGGGGGGAACGTCCTGCGCCGCGTCGTACTGCAGCGATTGGATCGCGGGCTATAGCACTTTAAGTTTATATAGGCCCGAAGGGCGGCTGAGTCACAATCGGCACCCATGGCTTCCTTATTTCTTGCCGGGCACGTGCTCACAAGGCCCCCGGCCGACGGGCGCAGTGGCAAGAAACGGGCCTATATAAACTTAAGGTGCCCTAGAGTGGTTCGGGAATTTTCTGTAGGATATCTGAGGCTGTCATCGTAGCAGTCCGAAGGAGAACCGGCTATGAGCGAAGCAATCAGCGCAATCGACCCCTACACGCGTAAGCGTGTCGAAGTGCTCGACTCGGATATGGCGTACATCGACACCGGCAGCGGCGACCCCATAGTCTTTTTGCATGGAAATCCGACATCTTCCTATTTGTGGCGGAACGTCATTCGCGAGGTGGAGGGCTCGGGACGTTGCCTGGCGCCCGATCTGATCGGCATGGGCGAGTCGGGCAAGGCGAGCAAAGGCGGCGACTACACCTTCGCGAGCCATGCCAAGTACCTCGACGCGTGGTTTGATGCCGTCCTTCCAGCCGGCAAGCTCATTTTGGTCGTCCACGACTGGGGCTCGGGCCTGGGTTTTCACTGGGCGAAGCGGCACCAGGACCGGGTCGAGGGCATCGTTTATATGGAGGCGATCGTGCGGCCGGTGACATGGGACGAATGGCCGGAGGCGGCGCGGAAAATATTCCGGGGCATGCGTTCGGAAGCGGGAGAGGAGATGGTGCTCGAAAAGAACGTCTTCGTCGAGCGGATCCTGCCTGCGAGCATCCTCCGTGGGCTTAGCGATGAGGAGATGGAGGTTTATAGAAGGCCCTACCTCGAGGCGGGCGAATCGCGCCGGCCAACACTTACGTGGCCGCGCCAGATTCCCCTCGATGGGACGCCCGAAGACGTGACGAAGGTCGTAGAGGACTATGCAAAGTGGCTCGCGAGCGAAGAGAGCCCGCCTAAGTTGTTCGTCAATGCCGAGCCAGGCACCATACTGATAGGGAAACAACGGGACTTCTGCCGGACCTGGCCGAAGCAGGAGGAGATATCCGTAGAGGGCCTCCACTTTATCCAGGAAGATTCGCCGGTCGAGATCGGCCGGGCGATTGCGGACTTTGTGAATCGACTCCGCCACCAGGGCGCGTGAGCAGGGCCTGGACGTTGAACTGGAGGTGTGGGATGACATGTTTCAAGTCTGGCACCACTTTGCCGATTGGATCCCGGAGGGACGGGAGACGATTGAGAAGATTGCCGCCTTTATGACCTCCCGGCTTGCCTGTTGAGGCCCCCACATAGACGAAGGCCTGGAGTGAAGCTCGAGAGTTGAGTAGGCACAGGCTAAGAATCTCGCCATTTCCGCGATTTATGCGGTATACTGGATGGTGGCTGCCAGCGTGGTCGCGCGGGGACGGGAATCGGGGGAAATATCGCAATGTTTTCGGTGTCGTTGTTCCGTTCTTTTCATGATGCCGCCCATGAAGGCGACATCAGGCGGCTTCAGGCGCGGCTTGGCAGGGGGGCCGACGTGGATCGACGGGATCAAAAGGGGCGGACGGCCCTCTATCACGCGGTGCGTGCCGGCCATAAGGATGCGGTGGAACTTCTACTGGCACACGAGGCCGACGTGAACATCCCCAGCGGGCGTGGCGACACCTCTCTCTATCAGGCGGCACGGCGCGGCCACGGATCGCTCGTCAAACTGCTCCTAAGCCGCGGCGCCGATCCCAATGAGCGAAATAGGAGAGGGTTGACGCCGTTTCTTGTGGCCTGCGTTCAGGGTCATTTGAGTATTGTCAAAACGCTGGCGGAGCACGGAGCGGAACTCAATCAGCTCGGTAAAATAGGCCGCACCCCCCTGTTAGTTGCGGTTGAGAAAGGCCATGTCGATGTCGCGGCCTATCTTCTGCAACGTAAAGTGGACATTAACAAGCAATCATCGGAAGGACTTAGTGCTCTTATGTTGGCGACACGGCTTGGCGATCCGCAGATGGCGCGTATGCTCATCGCGCAAGGCGCCGATGTTGACCTTGCGACGTCCAACGGGGTGTCCGCGCTTGTGATTGCCGCCATGCAGGGTCATATCGAAACGGCAACGATCCTTTTGGAAGCGGGTGCGGATTATTGCCGGGTTTACAACGGGAACATGGTTCCGTGGCAGGTCGCGGCCGCGAACAAACACCACAAGCTCTCTGTGCTCCTTCGCGAGTTCGAGAAGAAACCCAAGGTCGGTGAGGGACAATCCTAGCGGGCTAAATGTCCTCGAAGCTGCCGCCCCGTCCCTTTCCTCCGGCAAAGCGTTGCGCGCCGCTGAGGGCCTCCTGCTGCAAGGCGTTCATACCGAGTCGAAACTCGTTCGCGATTGCATGGTCCAAGTCCATGTTGTGCTGCTCATATGCTGATAGCCGATCCGAATTCATGCAGATCTGGGGAAAGCGCGCGAGGCGCCCGGCTAGCTCGATCGCGGCATTGCGCGCCTGGCCGTGCGCTACGACGCGATTGACCAGGCCCATCGCCAAGGCCTCTTCCGCGCCCACGGGCCGTCCCGTAAGAATCATGTCCATGGCGTGTCCCATGCCGATAAGGCGCGGCAGCCGGATGGTCCCGCCGTCGATGAGGGGTACGCCCCAGCGCCGGCAGAAAACTCCGAGCACGGCGTCTTCCTCCGCGATGCGCATATCGCACCAGAGCGCGAGTTCCAAGCCGCCTGCCACTGCGTGCCCGGTAATCGCAGCGATGACGGGTTTGCCGAGCAACATGCGTGACGGTCCCATGGGGCCGTCACCGTCCGGCGCGGCGCGGCCGCCCTCGCCGCTTGCGACGGCCTTTAGGTCCGCGCCCGCGCAAAATCCCGTCTTTTCCCCGCAGAAGACCCCGACTTTGGCGTTGTTGTCGGCATCGAAGGCGCGCCAGGCTTCGGCCAGCTCTTGAGCCGTTTCGCGGTTAACGCAATTGCGCACCTCGGGCCGGTTGATGGTCACGATGGTAACCGGGCCTTCGTGCTCTACCTTAATGGGCATGCCGCGCTCCTTTCCGAAGATGTAGAATTGAACCAAGCGCTCCCCACGATAAACCGAGTGGGCGCTTAATACAACGGGGTAATTCGCGCGGTTGACTCGCTCGTGAGGGGTAGGCTAGGCTTGCCGCCGGGGCAATGGAGAAGAAATAACCTATGAAGCGCATTATCGCGATCGTCTCGTGCAGCTTGCTCCTGGCCGCACTTGCGGGTTGTGCCACGTCTTCGCGCCAACCCTCGATGAAAGAGGCGCGCATCCAACCGGAGCACCTTGAGCCGGGAGACACTGCGATAATCACTGTGGAGGTCGCGGACCGTTTCGACATCGTCCAGCGTGTCGAAGGTCTCGTGAAGGAAGACCGCACGATCACGTTTAAGCTGCGCGACGACGGCATCACACCGGACAAGAAGGCGGGTGATAACATTTGGACTATTCAGGTAGACGTCCCTTTCAACGCGCCGCCCGGCGACTTCGAATTCGAGGTAATGGCGTACAATTCGAAGGGGGAGGCGATCGTCGTGCATGACGAGAACGATGAAGCCGCTCCGCTGTCGATATCGTTCAAACTCGTCATCGAGTATCCGGAAGAAGAGTAGGAATTAGTCCAGGCCGTTCCCCAATGTTCCCCATCCTGATCGCCGCTGTGTTTTCAGCGCCAAACGTCATTCTCATTTCCGTTGACACGTTGCGTGCCGACCATTTGGGGTTTTACGGCTACAGCAGCCCGACGTCCCCGAACCTCGATCGGCTCGCTACTCGTTCGCTCGTGTTCGATGACGCGATTTGCGAGGTGCCGCTCACCGGCCCGTCGTTTTGCTCGATGATGACGTCGCGGTACCCGAGGGCGACGGGGGTCACGCGCAACGGGGTACGGCTTCCCGAGGACGTGCCTACGGTCGCCGAGATTTACTCCGCCGCGGGCTATGAAACGATCTGCGTGACGAGCAACTGGACGCTTAAGGCCAAGCTCAGCGGCTTGGATCGGGGCTTCGACGAGTATGACGACCGATTTCGCGAAAAGCGCTGGGGCATTCTCAAGTCCGAGCGCGCCGCGGATGAAGTCACCCGGATTGCTTTGCATCTCCTTGAGGCGCGCGATCCTGAGCGTCCGCTTTTTGCGTGGTTCCATTATTCGGACCCGCATGCGCCCTATGAGATGCATCGCGGATTCGAGGTGACCGATCCGAAGGACGTGCCCGATGGCCGGGTCGGGCGCGTGACGGTAAGGTACGATTCGGAGATTGCGTACACGGATTCGTCGATCGCCGAAGTGCTCGCGGCGCTGCCTTCGCAGAACACGTATGTTGTGTTTGTGGGCGATCACGGCGAAAGCCTGTGGGAGCACGATTATTTGGGCCATGGCCGGCGCATATATCAACCCGGACTGCGGATTCCCTTCATGATCTCGGGACCCGGGATCCAGCCGGGACGGAGCGAGGCGCGGGTGCGCGGGCTAGACGTAGGGCCGACGCTGCTTGGCTTGGCGGGCCTCGATGCGGCGCCAGGCATGCAGGGCGTCGATGTGCTTAGCGCCGATATCCCCGCAACGCGGGCGCGGGTGATTGAGACCTACGGCGGCGCGGTCCTCAACGTCCCCGGGGCCAAGGAGCTCATGACCAATATGGGCCCACAATTACAGGGGATCCTTATCGACGATTGGAAGCTCGTGCTGGGTGGGAAACGCACGGAGCTGTTTCGTCTCGATGAAGATCCGGATGAGCTTGAGAACCTTGCGCACCTTCATCCGGAGCTCGTGACGAAGCTCACACAGGGTATTCAGCGTTGGAGCGATGCGGTGGCCAATCGGATGTCTGACGAGGCCGAGCTATCGGAAGAGGACCTCGAAGCGCTCGAGAGCCTGGGCTACATCGAATAAGAAACGGAATCGCGTTAAACGA
>JASJYE010000182.1 GCA_030123645.1 Candidatus Hydrogenedentota bacterium
TTCATTTCATAGCGGCCTTGGGCATCGGTATCCGTAGATGGTGTGGCCGGCAGCGAGAAGCCCTCAGGCCGGGCGTGCAATTTCACGCCGGCAATGCCTGCGCCGGTCTCGCCGTCGTACACGCGGCCCGTGATGCGCCCGCCCATGGCGACCACGATAAGGACGTCCACGGTTTGTTCGCCTTCAACGACCTCGATGTGCGCCGTCTCGGGGACCACGATCAGCTCCTCGTCCACCAGCCGCGCCCGGTGCGAGCCCGGAGGCACGCCGGTCATGAAAAACCAGCCCTCGGCGTCGGAAAACGTGCTCAAATTCTCCATCGCAAGATCGGAATCCAAAGTGATCGTCATATCCGGCACGGGTTCGCCCGTTCCCGCGCGTATCAACTGACCCACGACCATCCCGCCCAGGGTCAGAACAAGTTCCACGTCCCGCGTGCCGGCCGCCATGAAATCGCTGACATAAGTCGCGTAGCCTTCCGCCTTTACGGCTAGGCGATAGCCCCGCTCACCGGATTTGCCGATGTGCAGGTTGCCCATGACGAAAGCCCCCTCAGCGTCCGTGGAGACGCGCGAAGCCAATGCGCGGCCGCGCGGCGCATTCCTCTCTTGCCCGCCAATGTCCCACGCCGCCGTGAATACGTGCGCCCCCTCTACGGACTCGCCGGTCTCGTCGATGACCCGGCCCGAGATCGCGCCCCCAGGGACCACGCTCATGGTCAGCTCTCGTTCTGTGCGCATCCGGGTCAGCGTGGCGAGAGAGTAGGCCGTGTGACCGGAACTGGTCGCAAACAGGACGTACGACCCCAGGGGTAGGCTTTTGAAATCGAAGGCGCCTTCGCTCCCGGGCGCGACGGTCTCCAGCAGCGTATCGTCGTAGGAAATTTCCAGCGACTTCGAGTCGTAGCGGTGCAGGGCGACGCGCATGTCCTCGGGCACCGCCGCGGCCCCCGGCATGACCACCGTCCCGTAAATTCGTCCAGGGCCTGTCAGCCCGGCCACAGTCTCCTCAGGCGGCGGTTCAGGTAGGGAAGGGGCCGCTTCGTCTTCGCGAGCGATCGTATCCCGGGCTTCTTCATCCGCGGAAGGTGCAGGCGCCGTGACACCTTCGACGGGAGCTTCCCGGGATTCCGCCTGTTCGGTTGAGGGTGCTTCGCCGCCCCTCCCCAGGATGAGAGCGAGCAGTATGAGGGTGGCAACGACGCCCAAGACAGCGCCGATCACGGAAATCCTTGTTAAACCGGCGGTCATGCTAGACGCGACCGGTCGTACCGGTGGACTCGCTTGGACTTTGGGCCAGGCATTTTCGGACCTCGTCCCTAGGCCAGTTAAGCCTTGCGTGTGCACCCCCAAACGAGTCTGGCGCCGGAACGTCCGGTCTCGTATTGGTACCCGGGGGTATCGGTAAGTCTCGGGTTCGAGCATTACGATTTCTTCAACCAGGGTCAGGACTCTAACTGCCGGATATCTATACTACCATACGGGCTGGTTTATTCAAGAGGGAAAATGCGGGGCCATTTTTCAGGCTAATACGAGACTGGATAACTGCGTCCAGTTATCGCCGTTTTTTCTCCACCTCGCTGTGTGTGATGATGGGAAGGGAGGCGGAGGATCGCTGCATGGCGCATGGAATATAATGCGGGCCAGCGCGGGTTCCCTCAGGAGCCATGCCTCCCCTTGAACAAGTCCGGACCGGCACAACCAGCGGCGCCGAGAGCCGCGAACAAAATAAGAGAGCCCAAACATCATGAAAGATATACCGCATGGCTTTGACCTGCTTCGCGATCCCGCGTTGAACAAAGGCACGGCGTTTAGCGAAGAGGAGCGCAGCGCGCTCAAGCTCAGAGGGCTGCTGCCTCCACGCGTGTTCACCCTCCAGGAGCAGGAGCTTCGGGTGCTTGGCAACTATCACCGCAAGACGTCTAACCTGGAGAAGTATATCTTCTTGATGTCACTCCAGAATAGGAACGAGCACCTCTTCTATCGAACGGTTTTGAACAACATCGAAGAGATGTTGCCGATTATTTATACACCGACGGTTGGGGAAGCCTGTGGCCAGTATGCTCATATTTTCCGGGAGCCTCGCGGTCTGTATCTCAGCGCTCGTGACAAAGGGCGCATTGGCGAGGTGATGGGAAACTGGCATACGCGAGACGTGTCCATCATCGTCGTCACCGATGGCGAACGCATTCTTGGTTTGGGGGACCTGGGAGCGGACGGCATGGGCATCCCCGTGGGGAAGTTGTCCCTGTATACCGTCTGCGCGGGCGTGCACCCGGCCCGATGTTTACCCATTACGCTCGACGTCGGCACGAACAATGAGGAACTCAAGGAGGATCCCTTGTATATTGGCTTGCGCCAATCACGAATAGAGGGAGAGGAGTACGACGCTTTTCTCGACGAGTTCATCCAGAGCGTGCAGCAGATCTTCCCTGACGCCATTGTCCAGTTTGAAGACTTCGGGAAGTCCAATGCGTATCGCTTGCTGGACAAGTACCGGGCAACGCTCCGCTGCTTCAACGACGACATCCAGGGGACCGGGGCCGTGGCCCTAGCCGGTATACTCACCGCCCTCCGCATTACGGATTCGGCGCTCAGCGGGCAAACCTTGCTTTTCTTGGGCGCCGGCGAGGCCGGCGCAGGGATTGCCGACACGGTGATAGCCGAGATGGTGCGAACAGGCGTGTTACCTGACGAGGCAGGCCAACGCTGTTGGCTGATGGATTCGAAAGGGCTCATCGTTGCCTCAAGGCAAGACCTCGAAGCCCATAAGGTCCATCTTGCCCACGAACACGATCCCATCACAAGTCTCAGCGAAGCAATCCACACATTGCGCCCCACCATATTGATCGGCACCACGGCCCAGCCGGGAATCTTCACAAGGGAAGTGATCGAGGCCATGGGCGAGATAAACGAACGCCCTGTGATCTTCGCTTTGTCCAATCCCACTTCGAAGTCCGAATGCACGGCCGGGCAAGCGTATACATGGACGCAGGGGCGAGCGATCTTCGCCAGCGGAAGCCCCTTCGATCCTGTCCAACTGGATGGACATACATACAAACCGAGCCAGTGCAATAATGTGTACGTATTCCCTGGTTTAGGCTTGGGCGTCATGGCCAGCGGGGCCACAAGAGTTAGCGACGATATGTTTCTTGCTGCTGCACACGCTCTATCAAACGCAGTCCCCGAAGAGACCCTCGCAGAAGGGCTGATCTATCCCCCTTTGTCAAAGATCCGGGAGGTTTCAGCCGCCATTGCCTTTGAAGTGGCCCGAGTCGCCCAATCTCGAGGAGATTCAGTGCTTCCAGACACAGTCGACCTGCGGGAACGGATACGATCTCTTATCTATGAGCCCGTCTACGAATCCTACGTCTAGGGAATGTAGAAATCTAAGATGGGCTTTAGCCCATGCTGAGCGCCGATGCGGGCTCTAAGCTCGTAATCCCGTAAACGGCGCTAAAGCTGTTCGGGATCCAATTGGATCCGCGTGCTAGCCTCACGTACCCTTGCTTGGTCTGATGGGAATTTCCGCCCTAAGAATCGGAAATAAAACGTCATATAAGTTGTTTACGGGTAGAAAGTTAAGGCTGGTGGCGGCATGGCGGTGACACCATCGAAGGTGGGCTGAACTGTGAGAAAACAGTCGAAATCATCGTTCTTAATACGGAAATGTGAGTTGAATCATCGTGGCTGAGGCACGCGCCCCGAGGCAAAATCCTGAGGAGCGGATTCAGGCTCAGGCCCCGTCTGTGGATGCCCCTGGATCCGCCCAGGACATCGAAGCGCTAGTCGACGCGCATCAGAACGGGCTCATTCGCTACGCCTACAGGCTTCTGCAAAGCCGCGAGCTTGCGCAAGACGTGGTGCAAGACGCCTTTGTGCGGTATTTGTGCGAGCCCTTGGACTACGGCGAGCCGAGACAGCGCACCGCGTGGCTGTATAAGGTCACGCACAACCTGTGCATCGATTTGCTCAAGCGCGAGTCGAAACGAGGAGAGATCTACGACAGACTCGAGCACGCTGGCGTCGCAAGACTCCCTGTGGTGGAAATCCTCGCCACGGAACGATGGGAGCGTCTCGAGCGGCTTCTCGAAGGCCTTTCCGATAACCAGCGGGTGGTCACCCTGCTCTTCTTTCAGGAAGGGCTGTCGTACAAGGAGATATCGAAGGTCACAGGCCTGTCAATGTCGAATGTCGGAATGCTACTGCATCGTGGGCTGAAGAAGCTGCGCTGCGCTATTGGTGAAGAAGACAAAACCGAATTTTGAATATGAACTATCTCGAATTATCAAAGAAGATTCCCCTCTATTTGGCCGGGAGGATGAATGCCGAAGAACGTGCCGAATTGGAGGCACTCGCAGGCGAAAACGCCAAATTCCAAAATGAAATCGACGAGCTGCTGCCGACCTTCGAAGCGTTGACCCGTGATTTTGAAGCCGCAAGCCAGACCACCTTCCAACTGTCCGCCGCGAGACGTGCCGAACTACGGCGTGCGACGCACGTGAACGTGCTTCGCTTCCCTGCGAAGGGTGGCCGGCCTGGCGCCGAAACCGGCGCAGCCATCCGGCGCGCGGCCGGCCGTGTTTTAGGATGGACCGCCGTGGCCTCGGCTTTGATTATTGGGATCTACTCGAGCCTTGATTCGACGCGGCCACGGTCTATTGACGGGACGCTGCCGTTGCAACACATCGCTACCGAAATCGATCCGCTCGAGCTTAGCCAGGAGCAGTTTCGGGTATCTAACTATGTCTATCCCCCGGGCTACGGCCTGGATAAGCCCGATATATGGAGTTTGCCAGAGCGCGGGCAGCCGATCGAGTTTGCGCAGGCAGCCTTGGACGGCCGGCAGGTCTTCGACCTTTTGGAGATGTTTAATCCCGACCCACAGTGGGATCCGGCCTACTACGGCCTTGACGGGCCAAGGCCATATTATCGATTCCCGAGCCTCCGTGTCCGGGGTGCGATTTGACGAAGGGAGGAATCTGGCGAGTTGCTGGTAATCCGGCGTTTATTGTGAGACACTATGCGGCGTTGCGCTCCGCGTGAGGAATGGGCCGCCCGAATCGTTTGTTACTGTGATGTAGGCTGCGCTCGGGTGGATGTTACAACAGTGCGAACGGGTCTATCGGGGCCCTGATGCATAGGTAATGTGGACTGGTTAATCAATCGTAGAAAAGAAAGGGAGGAAGACTAGTGAGTAGAAAAGTATGGGTAGCCGTGATGGCGTTGGCGCTTTGTGTATCAATGGCGCCCGGATACGCGGCGACGATCAGCGGCAATATAGTGGACGCCTCCGGCAAGGCGATGGAAGGCGTAATGCTCTCGGCTTATGACGAGGAGCGCGAGCAAAGTATTACGGTATTCAGTCAGGCCGACGGTTCGTTTGTGATCGACACGCTGCGCGACACGACGTTCAACGTGCGCGCGCGTCTCCAGGGTCAACTCGACCAGTGGCAGAACGGCGTGGACGTGGGCGCGAGCGGCCTATCGTTCGCCATGAAGCCCGCGACGGGCGAGGCGCTCGAGCGACAGCGCACGGGGGACAGCGGGTTCAGCATGATGAAGTGGGATAGCGACGCGGACAAAGAAAACTTCAAGATGATGTGCGCCTATTGCCATCAGCTCGGGACCATTGGTTTCCGCTCGCCGGAAGAACCGGTGGACTGGGAAACGATGATCACGCGCATGGACGGATTCGGCGG
>JASJYE010000183.1 GCA_030123645.1 Candidatus Hydrogenedentota bacterium
GCGGCCATGGCGATCTTGGGATGGGCCACGGTCCGCAAGCAGGCCGCATAGCTCCGCGCAAGGGACTCGGGTTCACGCGATTTTTGGTCTAACATTCCCTGAACGCCGTCGCCCGCAAATAGGGATACCGTCGACGCCTCGGGACTGAAGCCGCGCTCCACAGCGAGTGAATCCCAACTTGGATCAGACTCGTCCTCCGCGAAGCAAAACGTGTACTTTCCCGGGTTGCCGAGCGCCGCGCGGTCGACACCGCCCGGGCGGCCGCCTCCCACGTTGCGAATGACCAACTGGAGCGCGCGGCCGATGGTGGCATTGGCGCGGTTACCTTGCCCCAAGGCGTTCCCGCCCGAGTTCATCCCAATAGCGCGCGTGATCGGGCCGTTTACGATCGCCACGGGGCCGGAGAACCACGTGGTCGCCAAGAGCCCGTGCATGCAGAACTCGTCCATCAACGCCGCTTCCACAGCGGTCAGCACGACGGGTAGATATTCTGGTTTGCAGCCGGCCATTACTGCGTTGATGGCGATCTTTTCGACCGTGCATTCGGCGAGATTGGGAGGGACCTTGCCGATCACTTCATCGGGCGCACGCTTCGTTCCTCCCAGCATGCGGACAACGCGCACAGGCGTGGGCGGAACCACCGGAAGTCCATCCGACCAGCCCCGATCGAAGGAGGCCTCGATTTCATCCTCCAGCGGAGCGATCTGAATCCGTCGCGCCCGTAGAACTACGTCGCCGTAGCGCAGCGCAAGGTCCTCCGCGATTCCCGGGGCGACGTTCAGCGCGCCGCAACCGGGCCGATGCGCCGGAAGGCCCTCGCCCAGCGGTTTCAGCCCCGTAATCGATTCCCACTCATCACGGTCCCAACCGACGACCCGCTGGACTTCCCGGCCCTTCTTGACACGGATGATCGTAGGGACGGTTTCGATCCCGAGGCGGTAAGATTGCTCCAGACTTGTGTCGTCGATCACCCCTGAGATGCTTTCCGGAAAAATGGGATCGTCTTGAGAATACACCGTCAGGGATACGCCGCTTTTGGCGACATGCGCAAGTACGGGCTCAATCATAGCACAGGTAGGGCAGTCCCGTTTCCCCACGACGAGGAGACCATCAGGCAGTGTGGCAGCCACAAGCAGTTCCCTTATTCCTTCGTAGCGCAGCTAAAAGAGAGGAGAGTACAATAGGCTTTTTCGATCTTCTATGTCTAGCCCGGATCGCAGCAGTCCCGCCTCCCACATGAACTTGGTCCACTTGAATCGCAGCAAAGTGAGTTCGGTCACCGCCGTGACCGTAGCGGTTCGCTGCCCCGTGTGATCGACTCGGCCATAATCGTCAGCGACTCTATGCGTTTTTCATCGACAGTGACGCCCAGACCCGGAGTGTCGAGTGGCACCGTCACGAAACCTTCTTCGTCCATGGTCCATTCCGGCGTGACGATGTCCTGCTCCCAGTAGCGGGCGCTCGGCGAGACGTCGCCGGGGATGCTGAAGTTGGGCAGGGACGCGAGGGCGACGTTGTGCGCCCCCCCGACGCCGCTTTCAAGCATCCCGCCACACCATAGGGGTATTCCATGCTCTTGACAGAGACCGTGCACCGCGAGCGACGGCGAAAAGCCCCCGAGCCGGCCAGGTTTGATGTTGATGATTTTCCCGCTGCCGAGGTTGATCATGTCCTCGGCTTTTTCGATGCCGGTGATGGATTCGTCGAGACAGATGGGCGTCGTGAGTTCGTTTTGCAAGGTAGCGTGCCGTACTACATCGTCCCAGCCCAACGGCTGCTCTATCATGACCAGGCCGAAAGAATCCAGCTGCTTCAGCGTTTCCATGTCCGCCAGCGTGTACGCGCTATTGGCGTCGACCATAATGGGCGCATCCGGCCCGAGGGCCTCACGCACCGCGGCGACATACTCAATATCCTTGCCCGGCTTAATCTTCATCTTGATCTTGCGGTAGCCCTGGGCCAGGGCCTTGCCCGCCTTCTCGGCGATGGTCTGCGGATCTTTCTGTATTCCCAGCGAAATCCCCGTCCCGATTTTTTCGCGCGTGCCCCCCAGCAGCCGCGCGAGCGGCACGCCCTCGATTTGCGCCGCCAACTCCCACATCGCCATCTCGACAGCGGCCTTGGCCATGTTGTGTCCGAGAAAATTCTCTTCAAGCACCGGATACACCTCGCGCGGATCGGCGAAGCTTCGCTCCAGCATGCGCGGCGAGATGTAGTCCCGAATCATGAGCCAACAGGTGTCGATGGTCTCCGGTGAATAGTTGGGCGCGTCGCCGCCGACGCATTCGCCCCATGCGACACGGCCGTCCTTGTCGATCACTTGGACCAGAAAAATGCGTCGATCGGTGATGGTGCCTGAAGAGCTTTGAAAAGGCTCGACCAAGGGCAGTCGAATCTCTCGAAGGACGATTTCTTCTACGTCAAGCATCAGGTTCCGCTATTTAAGTGAGTCGGCGGCACTAAAGTAGCGGCCTTCTTCGGCGCGTACATGCTGTGAAGCATTGTAGCCCATGCCGTGCCTACGCGCCGCTCGCGATATCACGCGCGCACAAGCTTGCGGTATCGCGCGCGCCGGTTTTCGAAGAGCCGGCTGCCGAACTCCTTCTCGCGCCATTGCTCGTAAGCCTGGTAGTTGCCGTCAAACCAGCGGATGACGCCCTCACCCTCGAACACGAGCAGATGCGTGCAGATACGATCGAGGAAGAAGCGGTCATGGCTGATCGCCAGGACGCAGCCGCTGAAATTTTGCAGCGCTTCTTCGAGCATTCGGAGCGTATTGATGTCGAGATCGTTCGTCGGTTCGTCCAGAAGCAATACGTTGCCGCCCTCTTTGAGCAGTTTCGCGAGGTTGCAGCGGTTTCGCTCGCCGCCGGACAGCTCGCTCGCCTTTTTCTGCTGGTCCGCGCCCTTGAAACCGAAGCGGGCAAGGTACTTTCTGACGGGAATTTTCTGCTTTCCGAAGGAGATTTCGTCGTCCCCGCCGCCGATTTCATCCACCAGGCTGACATCGCCCTCGAGGGCGCCCCGTTCCTGATCGACATAGGAGATCTTGGCGCTCGGGCCGATCACAACCTCGCCCGCGTCCGGAGATTCGTCGCCGACAATCATCCGCATGACCGTCGTCTTACCCGTTCCGTTCGGACCGATGATGCCCACTATGGCGCCCTTGGGCACGATAAACGACAGGTCCTTGAACAGCGGCGTGTCGTTGTAAGCCTTCGAGACGCCCTTGAATTCGATCACTTGGTCGCCCAACTGGGGACCCTGCGCGATCTGAATCACGGCGCTGTCCTGTTTCGCCGCGGCGCTCTCGCGCGCGAGGAGCTTTTCGTAGTCGGCGATGCGCGCGCGGCTAAGTTCCTGGCGCTCGTTGTTGTTCATCCGGATCCAGGCCAGCTCGTGGTCGAGTGCGCGCGCCTTCGGCGAGTTCTTCTTCTCTTGTTCGGCGAGCTGCGAGAGCTTCTGCTCCAGCCAGGACGAGTAATTCCCTTCCCAGGGGACGCCGTGCCCGCCGTCAATCTCTAGGATCCATTTCGTTACGTTGTCCAGAAAATAGCGGTCATGCGTTACGATGATCACCGTCCCGTCGTACTCGCGCAACTGAATTTCCAACCAGTCGATGGTCTCGGCGTCCAGATGGTTCGTCGGCTCATCCAGGAGCAGCATGTCGGGCTTTTTGAGCAGGGCCTTGCACAGCGCCACGCGACGCCTCTCGCCGCCGCTTAGCGTGCCGATGCACCGATCATCGTCCGGCAGGCAGAGGGCTTCGCTGGCCTGATTGAGCCTCGAGTCCAGGTCCCACGCGCCGGCCGAGTCCAGTTCGTCCTGCAACGCCGCCATGCGGTCCAGAGCACCTTGCATCGCGTCGTCGTCCATCGGCTCCGCCATGCTCGCGCCAATCTCCTCGAAGTCCTTAATCTTGGCGACCGTGCCGGCAAAAGCCTCCTCGAGGATTTCCCTCACCGTCTTGTCCGGATCGAGCTTCGGTTCCTGCGGCACGAACCCGCAGGTGTAACCCTTCGACAACCACGCTTCGCCGTCGAACTCGGTTAGCTCGCCGGCCATGATGCGCAGGATGGTAGATTTTCCCGCGCCGTTTTCGCCCACGATGCCGATTTTGGCGCCGGGATAGAAGCTGAGGTAGAAGTCTTTCAGCACATGGTTCGGGCCGTAGGACTTGTTCAGTCCCTGCATGTGATAGATGAATTGCTCGGCCATTTCGAGTCCTTCGCTTCTTAGGGGAGTAGGCCATTGTGGCATATTTCCGGGACGAATCGCGAGCGTGCGGAGCAGTAAATGGACCCTGCACAGAACGCGTCTTCGATCGCACAGGGTCGAGTGGAGTGCGGAAGCTCGCTTCCGCGGTAACTCGCGGGACGCTCGACGCGCAAGCAAGCTTGCGCACTCCAGATCTGCGTTGGGAGGGGCGAGGTCCCCTCATTCGCGGACGCGCGGGAGCGCGTCCCTCCCTACGAAATCCGGGGAGCTAGCCCGGCTATTCTCTATCTCTTGTTCTTCTCCGCCTCACCCGTCATCGGGACGAAGCGGACGAGATCGAGTGTGGTTATTTTCACGGAACCGTCCTCTTGTTTCTCGAGGAGCTTGAGTTCCTGGACACGGTCGCGCGGGCCGATGGGAATGACCATGCGGCCGCCGACCTTGAGCTGATCGACGAGCGGCTGCGGGACGTGGTCCGGCGCGGCCGTAACGATGATCCCGTCGAAGGGCGCGTGCTGCGGCCAGCCCTTATAGCCGTCGCCGATGCGCGTATGCACATTCGCATACCCCAAATCGCGCAGGACCCGCGCCGCTTTTTTCCCGAGCTCGGGAACAATTTCGATGGAATACACCTCCTTCACGATCTCGGCGAGCACGGCCGCCTGATAGCCCGAACCCGTGCCCACCTCGAGCACCACATGGTCCGCCTCCGGCCGCAAGGCCTCGGTCATGCTCGCCACGATGTAGGGCTGTGAGATGGTCTGTCCCTTGCCGATCGGCAGCGGCCGATCCTCGTAAGCGAAGGGCGCGAGATCCCTCGGGATGAATTCATGCCGCGGCACGGTCCGCATCGCCCGTAGGACCGCCGGGTCGCGGACAGGCTTCCGGCCGCGGATGCCGCTCGATATGTAACGGCGCACCAGGTCTTCGCGGGCCTTCTCGAAATCCGCCTCAGACCTCTGCGCCTGACTGGAAAGGGGGCATAGGAGCGGCAACAGCAGACAGGCCAGCACAAGGCCCAGGGGAGGAATTTTGAAATATGGATTCATGGCACCTCTCGAGGCGCAGTTTCGCGCACTTGCAACCCCTCTCAATCTATGCTATCCATTCTACCATGCGAAAAGTTGCCAAAGACGTGTTTCTTCTCAACGGACTCCCGCCGCATGCCATAAATGTGTATGCGATCGGCGACGTCCTGCTTGGCGCGGGCATTCGCGGCGCCGAGCGCCGCAACATGCGGCAGATACAGCGCCGCAACATGCATGGCCAGGGCCGCCTCAATGCGCGATGAACTCATAGTCTTCGCGACGCTCATCGCGACCCTGATTCTCTTCATCCATGGCCGCTGGCGCTACGACATCGTCGCACTGCTTGCGCTCCTGACCCTGGCGGTGCTGCGGATCGTCCCGCCCGCCGAGGCCTTCTCGGGTTTCGGGCATCCCGCCGTGATTACCGTCGCCGCCGTGCTCG
>JASJYE010000184.1 GCA_030123645.1 Candidatus Hydrogenedentota bacterium
ACTGAAAAACTCTGTTCATCCTGTTCATCCTGTCAAAAAAACAAACGCTGGAACGCTGGAACCTTATGAATTCTCACCGGACAGCCGGTGGATTAGCTCGCATTTAGAGGAAGGACATGATCGATTTTCAAGCTAAAGTGGCCGTCGTCACCGGAGGGGCGAGCGGCATCGGCCGCGCGATGGCGGAGCGCTTCGCCGAGGAAGGCATGCGAATCGTCATCGCCGACGTCGAGCAGAGCGCCCTCGAAGGCACCGAAGCCGAGATGATCGCAGACGGCGCCGAGGTGATCGCGATACGCTGCGACGTTTCGAAGGCGCACGACGTGAAAGTTCTCGCCGAAGAGACGATCAAGGCCTTCGACAGCGTCCACATTCTGTGTAATAACGCGGGCGTTGAAATCAGTGGGTCCACCTGGGCCATCCCGCTCGAGGATTGGGAGTGGGTGCTGGGCGTCAACCTCTGGGGCGTGATTCATGGTCTGCACTACTTCGTGCCGCTGATGCTCGAGCACGGACAGCCCTCGCATATCGTGAACACCGCCTCCATGGCCGGGCTTACCTCGGGCGGCAACATGGCCCCATACCACGTGAGCAAGCACGGCGTGGTGACACTTTCCGAGGTCCTGCATCACGAATTCGCGCAGGCCGGGGCCAAGATCCGCGTCTCCGTCCTATGTCCCGGCTGGGTCGACACGAAAATCGACGAATCCGACCGGAACCGTCCGTCGGGGCGCGTCTCCGCCGATGATCTGGAACCCTCAGCGAAGATGTTTCGCGATATGTTCAGCCGCTCGGTGCGGGAGGGGCTCGCGCCGAAGGAAGTCGCCGAAATGGTTCTCAAGGCCATCGTCGACGAGACCTTTTACGTCCTCCCCCACGCCCACTGGAAAAACATGATCCACTCCCGCATGGAAAATATCATCGAACAGCGCGACCCCTCCATCGTGCTGCCGCCTGAGATGTAGCGGACCCATGCGCTGTTTCCTTCCCGCCGCCCCTGAGCTATAATGCTTCCCCACTCTTAAGTGCAGGCGGAAGGAGGTTTCTCAATGAAAAGCTGTATAATCGCAAGCCTAGTGACCGTTTTGGGCTCTGTAATGGCGGCATTCGGCGCAGTGGCGCAGGCGAGCGAGGATTCCTCGGCACTGATGCTTCGTGCGGCGGAGGAATTCGTCGCGTCATTGGGCGTGGAACAGCGTGAAACGTGCCTCTTTCCCTTCGAGCAGACCCTCTGGGAGAGCTGGCATTTCATCCCGATGCGTAACCGTGCGGGCCTGCCATTCGGCGCAATGACCGCGGAGCAGAGACATCTGGCGGACGTCCTCATTGCCAGCGGCATGAGCCGGCCTGGCTTTCAGAAAACCAAGGTGACGATGAGCCTTGAACAGGTTCTCTTTGACCTCGAGACGGCTGCGGGCGCTAACCCCTTCACGGAACTCCGCAACCCGGACAGCTACTACTTCGCCCTCTACGGCACGCCCTCGACAGAAGGTGAGTGGGCCTGGCGTGTCGAGGGGCACCACGTCTCGCTTCATTTCGCGATGCAGAACGGCCGGATTATCACTTCCACACCGATGTTTTTCGGCGCGAACCCGCACGAAGTTCTTGAGGGGCCCAGAAAGGGCCTGCGAAGCCTCGGCCGTGAAGAGGACCTGGCACGGGCCCTGCTCGAGTCGCTCGACGAGGAACAGCGGAAGGCGGCGCTGGTCTCCGGCGACGTGCCGCAGGACATCCTGACGCGGAACAAGTCGGTGGTCGACTGGGGCAGTGTGCCGAAGGAGGGCCTCCAGCGTTCGAAGATGACGGACGCGCAAAAAGACATGCTCCAGGCGCTCTTGAACGAGTACATTTTCAACGTCCCGCGCGACCTCGCGGAGCGGCGCCTAAAAGTCATCGAAGAGAGTGGCGACGAAATTTATTTTGTGTGGATGGGCGCCTCGGCGAGCGGCGTCGGCAATCCGCACTACTACCGCGTCCATGGCAAGACCTTTCTCATCGAATACGACAACATTCAGAACGAAGCGAACCATAGCCACACGGTCTGGCGCGATTACGAGAATGATTTCGGGCGCGACGTGCTCGCTGAGCACTACCGGACGGCGCATCGCAGCGACTAGCCCCTTTGGACTCACTGGGAGAAGTGGATGTACATTGGACGAATTGCGTGCGTGGCGATGACGGCCGAGGGCCGCCTGTGCGCGTCCTACCGCGTGTCGAGCCGCTCCTTTCCCAACCGCACCGCCGTTATCGGGGCCGACAAGGTCAGCGTCATCCCCAACGCCGGCCATGAAGCCGACATCCTTAAGAACCCATACATCGCCTACAACTGTGTCCGGCTCGTATGCGAGTGGAACGTGGCGATTGTCACCAACGGCAGCCAAACCGACCCCATCGCCGAGAAGATCGCGCTGGGGGTCCCGCCGCGCGACGCGATTGTAAGCGCCTCCCTTACGCTCGACTATGAGAGGGACCAGTACAACACGCCGCGCGTCAGCGCCGTCGCCGACAAGCGGGACAACTCGGGATGGCTCGGCGTCGTACGCGACGATGGCCTCGAGGTGCGTGAGATGCCGCTCGAGCCCGGCACTTTCTTCTACGTCGCCACCTACGAGGAAAACGGTTTGTCACTCGACCAAGGCGGCGAGTATCTCGCCGCCACCGCGGAGGAAGCCTGCAAATTCATTCTTGGGGGAGGTGTATTTGCCGACAGAGAAAAACCCGTGACGGCCGTCGCGGCGATTGGCACCGACGACGGCTTCGATCTATTCGTCATGGACGCCCCGCCGGCCTAATGGCTAAAGCCTTCTTCGACGAGGTCGACGAACTCATCCGCGCGCGTGACGGAACTGGAGCCGGGGCACGACCTGGCGCTGAAACGCCAGAAGGAGTGCAGCCCGAGGCTTTTCGGCTCGATGCGCGTGTTCAATCGAGACGCGTTGCGCAAGCGGTGGAACAAGCAATTTGAGTAGGCAGGAGGTCCAAATAGGTGATGGATGACGACTGAATACGTTACGCCACTGGTAGAGCGCTTCGCCACGAAGGAGATGGCGGAGCTTTGGGGCGCACAACGGAAGTTCTCGACATGGCGCCGCTGCTGGATAGCGCTGGCCGAGGCGGAGCAAGAGCTTGGCCTCGCGATCACGGACGAGCAGCTCAAAGAAATGCGCGCGCTTGTCGACGACATAGATTTCGATGTGGCGCGTGCCTACGAGCAAAAGTTTCGCCACGACGTCATGGCGCACGTGCATGCCTTCGGCGACGCGGCCCCCAAAGCGAAACCGATTATTCACCTTGGCGCCACGAGTTGTTTCGTGGGCGACAATACCGACCTGATTCTGCTGCGCGAAGGCCTCGAACTCCTCTTGGGCAAGGCGGTAAATGTCCTCGCCAAACTGAAGGCATTCGCCGAGGAGTGGAAGGACCTCCCGACGCTCGGTTTCACGCATTACCAGCCCGCGCAGCTCGTTACAGTAGGTAAGCGTGCCTGTCTCTGGGCGCAGGACCTGCTCTTCGACATCGAAGACTTCGAAGCGCAGATAACGCGCCTGCGCTGCCGGGGCGTAAAAGGGACTACAGGCACGCAGGCGTCTTTCCTCTCCCTCTTCGACGGGGATGCCGAGAAGGTGCGCCGGCTCGACCAGCTCGTCGCGGAGCGCCTGGGCTTTGATGCCTCCTATCCGGTCACCGGTCAGACCTATCCCCGGAAAGTCGACACGCAGGTGCTGCGGATCCTGGCCGGTGTGGGTGAAAGTGTGCACAAATTCGCAACGGACATGCGCCTCCTGCAAAATCTCAAGGAGATCGAGGAGCCTTTCGAAGAAGACCAGATCGGTAGCTCCGCCATGGCGTATAAGCGCAACCCCATGCGTTGCGAACGCGCCTGCGCCCTCGCCCGCTACCTGATCGCCGCCCCGCTCCACACCCAGTTTACCGCCGCGACCCAGTGGTTCGAGCGGAGCCTCGACGATTCCGCGATACGGCGCATCGTGTTGCCCGAGGCCTTTCTCGCGTGCGACGCCGTGCTCAACTTGTATCTGAACATCATGGAAGGGCCCGCCGTGTATCCGAAAGTCATCGAAAAGCATATTCAGGCCGAGCTGCCGTTTATGGCTACTGAGACGATTCTAATGGCCTGCGTGCAGAAGGGCGGCGACCGTCAGGACCTCCACGAGGTCATCCGGAAACATTCCCAGGCCGCCGCGGCCGTCGTGAAGCAGGAAGGCGGCGAAAACGACCTGCTGGACAGGCTGGCCGCCGATGAGGCCATCGGAATGTCGCGCGACGAGATCGAAGCGCTGCTGGACGTGCGGAAATTCGTGGGACGCGCGCCTGCCCAGGTCGCCGAATTCATTGCGGAGCACGTAGACCCCGTGCTCGATCGCCACCATGACCGACTCGGCCTGAGCTCGGACGTACGCGTCTAAGGCGCGGCATCGTGCGCGGACGCGAAGCCATAACGCCCCCCTTCATTCGGCAGATCCCCTCGAAATACGCCTTTATCCTCAATCCGCGCTCAGGAAACGGACGCGCGGGTCGTCAATGGGCACGGCTCGACGCGGAAATCTCGCGGCGCCTAGGCGAGTACACCGTATTTCAGACGCAACACCCGGGCCACGCCACCGAATTGACACGCTTCGCCCTCCATCAGGGCTACGATCGAATCATAAGCGCCGGCGGCGACGGCACGCATTACGAGGTCGTAAACGGTTTCTTCGAGAATCTCCGCCCGATCAATCCCGAGGCCTCGATGGCCTTACTCGCTATTGGCACCGGGTCGGACCTAAGCAAAACATACTGCGTTCCGAAGGGGCGCCGCGCCATTCCCTTTCTGAACTCGGAGGCAGTCCTCCCCATCGACCTCGGCAGGATCACCTACACTACCGAGGACGGCGGCACAATCATTCGGCATTTCAACATAGCCGTGCACATGGGGCTCGGTGGCGTGGTCGGCGAGCACACGAACCGGCGCAGCAAGGCCCTGGGCGGCTTTCTTACCTACCTGAGCGGCGTCATAACCGCGCGTCTAGAATATACGGCCAAAGAAATGACCGTGGAATGCGACGGCGATACGTTTAGCGGGACCCTTATGGAGGCCATCGTGGCCAAGGGCTTCTATGACGGCGGCGGGATGCACGTTGCGCCCCACGGCCTGCTGGATAACGGCCTACTCGAGATCTACACCATAGCCGAAATGGGCCCGATCGACTTTTTGATCAACATATCGCGAATGTACCGCGGCACGCAGGAAAAGCATCACGCGGTGCGATACCGCCAGGCGAAACGTGTTCGGATCACCTCGAATGACCGTGTCGTAGTGAGTCTGGACGGCGAATTGGCGGGGGTCCTGCCGGCGACGATCGAAATCGTTCCGCGCGCGATCCGTATCGTGGCGGGGCCCGACCCGCGTATCGTCGGCGCGGTAACAGACTCTGTTTAATGGAATCGATATGCCCTCAACCATTTGACAGCTCCTGCGACTCCAAGTACAGATCTGGGCATCGATACTAACACGACAACGCTAGATTTCAAAAGTCGAAAGTCGTTAGGAGTATTGACGACCATACCTTGCGTTCGCAAGGCGACTGAGCAAAAAGGGGACTGACGCAAGCGGAGCGAGGTACGAGCGCAGACGTGTCTGTCCCCTTTCTTGCGCCCCTTGGAAAAGGACGCAGAAATGGGGACAGTGGA
>JASJYE010000185.1 GCA_030123645.1 Candidatus Hydrogenedentota bacterium
TCCAGTTTTGATACTGCAACCAAGAATGTCCGAGACTGATGTTCGGCTATTTAGCACGACAACGCTAGATTTTACTAAAGTCGCCGTTTTGCGGCCTCCATGCGACGCAAGAAAAGGGACATATTCCAACCGGTGGTTCCGGCCCGTCTGCGCTCGTACCTCGCTCCGCTTGGGTCTACTTTTGTAAAGGGCTCAAAAGTCCCTTTTTTGCTCAGCGAAGCTCGCGAATGCAAATTGTTGACGTGCACGATGTTACCCGCCTTTCGCCAGCCAGACGCAGCGTTGTAGCACTAGATGTTCTTCGGAGAGCCTGACGAAACCCGCTTCGACTTCCTTAGTCGGGGGACAACATGCCGGACAGCCATGATGTGGCGTCCCGAAGGCGGCGCAACCTGCTCCTATGCCACCTTACGATATTTCGAAACGATTGACCGCCAATAGTCGAAGGCCGGGGCATCGCTACGTCTTATGTTGCACATTGTGTAACGGCCTGCGGTTTGCTAGACTGCTTCACTCAGTTGCTACGACGGAGTTCCCCGTTCGATGTTGAGTTCGGACATCATCAAGCGAATCGCCCACAACGTATCCGCCGAGCCCGAGCAGGTCGAGAAAGTCATCGAGCTGTTCAGCATGGGCTGCACGATTCCCTTCGTCTCGTGTTACCGGCGAGACATGACCGGCAGTCTGGACGAAACAAAGATCGAGGCCATCGCGCAAGAGAACCTAGCCCTTGTCGCGCTCGAGCAGCGCCGTGCATCGATTCTCAAGAACATCGCGAAAACGGGCCGTCTTAGCGAAGACGTACGGCTGGATGTCGAAGGATGCATGGACAAGCACAGCCTCGAAGACGTCTATTTGCCGTACAGGAGAAAAAGGCGTACCAGGGCTCTGGTTGCCCAGGAACGGGGCCTTGGACAGCTCGCCGATCGCATCTGGGCCCAAGAGCCCGATGCCGCGCCGCCTGAAGAGGCCGCCAAAGAGTCTGTCGCGCCTGAAAAGGGCGTAGCCTCCACGGAGCAGGCATTGGAAGGCGCGCGCAATATCCTCGCGGAGCGCGTTTCCGAGGACGTCGCCGCGCGCCGAATGGTGCGGGATAAGATGCTCGCAGAGGGGAAGATCGCGTCGTGCTCGACCAAGCTCTCCGAGGGGAAGAAGACGAAGTTCAACGCTTACTATGAATTTTCCGAATCGCTCCAGAAAATCCCATCGCACAGATTTCTAGCGATTCTTAAGGGCGTCAAAGAGGGCATGCTTCGCATGGAGGTTGACTTTGACGATGACGCGACGCTTTCCGCGCTGACCGATCGCTACATTAAAGATGGCGATTCGCCGTGTTGTTCGGAAATCCGAGCGGCCGTTGAGGACGCGTACCGGCGGCTGATCCGGCCCTCGGTTGAAAGCGAAGTACTCTCGACCGTGCGCAATCGCGCCGACGATCACGCTATCTCGGTCTTTCGCGAGAACGCTCGAAATCTTTTGATGGCCCCGGCGGCGGGAAAAATCACCGTGCTCGGCGTCGATCCGGCACGTGAGGGCGCATCCCAGCTCGTGGTCGTCAATGATGCAGGTGTATTGCTAGAGCACACAACGATCTCTCCCCAGGAATCCGAGCAGAAACGCTGCGAGGCCGAGGAAGCGGTTCTGGGCATGGTTGACCGGCATCACGTTGACGCCATCGCCATTGCTTCGCGCAATGGATCCCGCGAGGCGAGCCGCTTTATCCAGCGCTGCCTGCCGAAGCTCGCGCCGAAGGAGCCGATGTGCGTTCTGGTCAATGACGCCGGCGCCTCCACGTATTCTAAATCCAAGCTGGCGCGCGAGGAATTACCTGAACTCGATGCGACCGTCGCGGCAGCCGTCTCAATTGTACGCAGGCTGCAGGATCCCTTGGCCGAACTCGTCAAGATGGAAGCCCGCAGCGTGGGCGCCGGGCAATATCAGCATGACGTCAATCAGAAGACGCTGCGAGAAGGGCTGCACCATAGTGTCGTGTCGTGTGTGAACCGGGTGGGCGTGGACTTGAACACGGCTTCCGTTTCCTTGCTCCGTTACGTGAGCGGCGTGCAGTACGGCACGGCACAGAACATTCTTGCCTACCGCGCGGAGAAGGGCGCGTTTACCTCCCGCCAACAGCTTCTCGAGATCCCTGGCGTTGGGCTGAGGGTATTCGAACAGTGCGCCGGCTTCCTTCGAATCGCCGACGGCGAAAACCCGCTCGATGCGACAGCGATTCATCCGGAAGCCTATGCTGCCGTGGAGGAGATAGCACGGACACTTGGCGTCACGCTCAAAGAGTTCATCGGTAACCGCGATCTCGTCGAGAAAATGGATTTCGGACCCTTCGAATCGGAGAAGTTCGGGAAGTTCACGGCGGCGGCTATACGGGAAGAACTGATCAACCCAGGCCGGGACCCCAGGAGGCGCTTCCGCGCGCCGAGGCCCGTCGAAGGCGTGCAAAATATCAAAGATCTCGACAAGTCGATGGAACTTGAGGGTGTGGTGACCAATGTTACGGATTTCGGCGCCTTTGTCGACATTGGAGTCGAGCAAGACGGACTCGTTCATCTCTCCGAACTTGCGAACCGCTTCGTGCGCGATCCGCGGCAGGTCGTCCGGGTGGGCGAGGTTGTCCGGGTCAAAGTCCTCGAGGTCGACAAGGAACTCCCTCGAATTTCGCTTTCCATCAAGGCCTTGCAGACCAGCTCAAAGCGGGTGGCCCGTGACAAGAAGGAGCATCCTCCAAAGGAACGCTATAAGCCTCAGACTGCGAATACGGATCGCCCCAAGCGGCGCGGCGATGTGAAGCGGGACGCGGATGCTAAGACGCGCCAAAGAAAGAAGGCAGCGAAATCGTCCAGGGGTCAACGGACGGGGGGCCCGCAGCCCAAGGTGCATGTGTCCGGAGAGCGATCGCCCTTGAATACACAGCTGGCGGACCAATTGGAGGGCTTAAAGGAAAAGCTGGGCTCGTGAGGACCTTAGAGGCCCGGCCCTTAGGGCTCGTCTGGCCGATCTTCGCGCTTAAGACTCTCGCTGATAATTGACCGCGCCTTGTCCGCAGTGTCCTTGTCCACGAGCACGCTAACCTTTCCCAGGCCATCGGCAGTGATTGGCAAGACCGAATGCGGCACCTCTGAGTTCGCAATCCCTTCTATGCCATGATCGCGCAGCAAGGCGATAACTATCTCGGCTTCGCCGTCGTCGTAGCATTCGTGGACCGGCACAACGGCGCCTTCGCTCTCTTGTTCAGACACGCGAACTCCTTAGTTCTGGCCCCGCACAGACCTCGAAGCGAATCGGCTGGCGAGTCCGAGAATTGCAACAAATGATAGCACAGCCAGTGCGTCCTTCCAATCGACTCGGCGCTCGGCGTTCCGGGTCTGCCGGTGCGCAATTCAAGCCTAAAACGGAGTGTATTCGCTTTGTTGACACTTCCTTTGCCACCGTGCTATGATTTCTCGCTCTTGAAGGCTGGAACGGCAGCGGCTCATAGACGTTCCGGTCGTGAACTGAGGGGGAGCACCTAAGTCACTGATGTTTCAGCGCGGGTTAATCGGCTGCTCACGGGACATGTAACCGAATGTCGAACCGGCATGGTGCATGGGAGGAATTTATTTCGTGAAACTCTCACCGGATTCAGGGCATTTACGTTCTCGTAGTCTCCGGCATTCTTCCCCGCGAGGCGCCCAAGCGCCTTCGCCCGCCGTGCTGATTTCAAGGAGGACGGAGTTCCGATAGATGAAAAAACGGGAGATGGAAAAATTCAAGAAGCTTCTATTCGCCGAAAGTGAACATTTAACCAAAGGCATTCGGACGATAGGAGAGGATACGCTTCGGGCGGCGGAGCAGGATGTCGCGACGGACATGACGAGCTTTGCGGAGGCCGGCACCGATACCAATGACCGTGAGACGGCCCTGAAACTGGCCAGTGGTGAGTCCCAGATGCTGCGCGAGGTGGGCGAGGCGCTTATGCGCATCGAAGACGGGACCTACGGCGAGTGTATCGACTGTAAGAAGGACATTCCCGTGAAGCGCTTGGCAGTCTTTCCGGCCGCCGAGCGTTGCGTCGAGTGCAAGGAACGCTTTGAGAAGGAGAGGGAGCTTTAGCAGCGGGCGCGCCGAACGGCTCGAGAACTCCGGCAGAGGCCATGACAGCCCGAAAAGAACAATTGAAGTGGGTCCTGTCCGTTTTGCTCGGCGTTCTGACACTGGATCAGGCCAGCAAGGCCATTGTGCGGCTGACGCTCGAAATGGGGTCGCCCGGCCGCGAAGACGTCTTCTTCCAGTTTGTCCTTCATCGCAACGTGGGGCTCGTCGGCGGGGCATTCAGCGGCTTGCCTCTAGTGGCGATTATCGCGTCCCCCATCGCATTGGCGATCCTGATCTACCTTTTTCGCCATTTGCAGCCCTCATCAAGATGGCAATCCGCGGCATATGGCGCGATTCTTGGCGGCGCCTTCGGAAACATGATCGACCGTGTCCTGTTTGGGGGCGTCACCGATTTCTTGCAGTTCCATTTCCTCTTCATTCCTTTCGACTTTCCCTGGAAATACTTTCCGGCGTTCAATCTTGCTGACGCGGCGATCGACATCGGCGTCGTCGTGCTGGTGGTGACCTGGAACACAGGCGTGGGCAAAAATGCTGCCAGTACTGTTTGAGATAGGGCCCCTCAAGATCCATTCCTACGGGCTCATGATCGCCGTAGGATTCCTGACCGGGTTGTACTTCGTACAGCGCGACGCCGCCAGGCGCGGGATGCGCCCGAAAGTCTTTGCCGACATGGCCTTCATCAGTCTGCCCCTGGGAATCCTCGGGGCACGCCTCACCCATATCGTCATGTATCCCGAAATCTATTCTTGGAACGACCCTATCGGATGGATCGCAATTTGGCGCGGAGGACTCGTGTTCCATGGTGGTCTGCCGCTCGCGCTGGCCTTCGTCTACTACTGGTTCAAGAAGCACGACATTCCGTTCTGGAAGGGCTGCGATGTCATGTTCCCCTATCTCCCCATGGGGCACGGATTCGGGCGGGTGGGGTGTTTCTTGTACGGCTGCTGCTACGGCCTCCCGACCGATGTGCCGTGGGCCATTCCCGCGCGACGCGTCCCTTGGGATATCTCAGAGCCCGTGAAGGGCAGTCCGGCTTTCCTCGATCATATGAGCAGCTTCAGCGACGTTACTACGCAATCGCACTGGTCGCACCCGATCCATCCCACGCAACTCTATAGCTTCGCGGGTCTTATGGTAATTTGTGGCATCCTTCTAGCCCTGCGCCGCTACTGGAACCCCTATCCCGGCTTCACCGTCCCGGCATACCTCGTCCTTTATGGCACATTTAGGTTTATCGTGGAGTTTTTCCGCGGGGACCACAATCCCGTGCACCTATTCGGCCTTTCAGATCAGCAGGTATTCAGCCTGGTCTTCGCCCTCATCGGGGTCGCTCTTTTCTTCTTTCTGAGAACGCGCGCGGCCTCCAAGCCTTCGTCCGAGACGGGCTGAACCGCCGGACTCGGCCCGAATAGGCTGTGTAGGAGCAAACTCGGCCTTTAACTCGATGTCTCAATCTGTTTAAGCGTCAAAATTCCCGGAACGTTTCGGTGAAACACTTGACAATTTCGTCTGAATTTGTTAAATCAGACAAGTAATTACGGGGGAATTTCTTATGCGTCCAGCA
>JASJYE010000186.1 GCA_030123645.1 Candidatus Hydrogenedentota bacterium
CCAGCATCGCGGTTCCCGCCACCACGGCGGCGCTTAGCAGAATACGTCCCCATATGCCCATCGGCTTTCCCCCATTCAGGCTAATCGACACCGCATAGTAAAGCTCTCGCATGCCCATGTCAATGGGACAAATTAACAGGACATCCCCAAAATTCATGGCTCTAGGAGGGTAAGCGATTCATCTGTGGTTCATACGAGGCAGTGTTTTTCTTTATTGCCCGTTGAAGTGGCGGGGGGGGTTAGAGGCGCTGGAATTGGAGGGCGTTGCGTTTCTTGAATATGCCGCTTTGCGTGAGGAGGAGCTTGATGCCTGTGTCGGCGTGGAGTACGTAGACTTTTTCGATGGGGACATCGATTCCGTCTTGCTGGGGCACGGTTACGAAAAGGCGGTCGCCGACGTTGCCGTGCAGGATCCCGTTAAACAGCGGGATCACTTCGCCGGGGCTAAGATGCCCTTGAATGGTGACCGTGGCATCGCGAAGGTCGCAGGCAGTTCCTTCAAAGTTCTTCCATTTGTCGTTGTCGCCCTCGGCGAGAAGCCTGAGGTGGAAGTCGCCCGAGAAGGAGGTGTTGTTTTCGATCTCGATGTTGAGCTGGAAACTCTCCTCGAGCTGGTGCGCTTCATGGGGCGATGGCGCCTCGGCATCGGGAGACGGAGCGGCGCTCCAGGGCTCTCCTCCGAGAGACGCGGGAGGGAGGGGTTTCGATCTGGCGCGGGAGGCCTGCATGCGGCGAAGGTCGACGACGAGGGCTTCGTGGGTGATGCGCCATTCGCCGTCCACTTCGAAGCCCGAGAGGCGGCCCGTCTCGGCCATCTCGGTGACGATGCCGAGGTCGAAATCGAGGAGGCCGGCGACCTCGTTGGGTGTGTAGACGGTTAGCATCGGGCTAAGTATATCTTAGAGTCGCAATTTCGGCAATAGGGGTCGGTCGACACAGGTCTTTTGTGCGGGTATTATGCTCGGATCCGTGCTGGAGCGCCCGTGCGGGGGCCAAAAGCCGGGGCATTCATGCTGCAATCGCTTCGTTCGGGGTTTCGATGGGGCATGGTGAATCTTCCGATGCTCCTGTGCGGGAGAAGTGGCCGCAGAAGCGCGGGCCGGCTGCGCTCTAACCGTTGCGTCGTTCAAAGTCCTGCATGAAGCTCACGAGGGCGTCGACGCCTTCGAGGGGAAAGGCGTTGTAGATGGACGCGCGGAGGCCGCCGACGGAGCGGTGGCCTTTGAGGCCTTTGAGGCCGGCAGCGGCCGCTTCGCTCGCGAATTGCTCTTCAAGCTCTTCGGTGGAGAGGTTGAAGGTCACGTTCATGGTCGAGCGGTGCGCGATGTGGGCGGTGCCTCGGTAGAAGCCGGTCGCGTCGATTGCGCAATAGAGCCGCGCGGCCTTCTCCTCGTTGATACGCTGGCGGGCCGCCAGGCCACCGCGTTGTTCGACCCATCGCGTAACGAGCATGAGGAGGTAGACGCCGAAACATGGCGGGGTGTTGAACATGGAGCCTGCATCAATGTGAGCTTGGTAGCGGAAGATGGCGGGGATATCGGCCGGGGCGTTCTCGGCGAGGTCTTTTCGCACGATGACGACGGTCAGGCCGGAGGGTCCGAGGTTCTTCTGTGCGCCCGCGTAGATCAACCCGAATCGATCGATATCGATTTTTCGCGAGAGGATCTCGGAGGACATGTCGGCGACGAGCGGGGCCTCGGGATTGGGGAAGGTCTTCCACTGGGCGCCGGAGATGGTTTCGTTGCAGGTAATGTGGAGATAGGCGGCGCCTGGTGTGGGGTCAAGTTCGCCGGGGTCGGGGACGCGGGTCGGGCGGTCTTCGTTGGTGTCGGCGATGACGTTGACGTTCCCGATACGCTTGGCCTCGGCGATCGCCTTCTTTGCCCAGGCACCGGAGTTGGTGTAGTCGGCAGTTTGGCCGTCGTGCAGTAGGTTCATGGGAGCCAGGGCAAATTGTTGGGAGGCGCCGCCTTGAAGGAAAAGGACGGCGTAGCTGTCGGGAATGGCGAGGAGGGCGCGAAGGTTGGTCTCGGCCTCTTCCTGTATGGCGACGAATTCGGGGCTTCGATGGCTCGATTCGAGGACGGAGATGCCGGTGCCGGCGTAATCGAGCAGATCGTTTTGGGCCTCTAGGAGGACCTCTTTGGGCAAGATGGCTGGGCCGGGGTTGAAGTTTAAGATGTGGCTCATGGCGTCCTCTATTGTTGGTGCAACGGGGCAGACGTGTATTCCAGTTGTTGCGGGCCTGCCGAGTAAGAGGGGCCTACTTTAGAGAATCCATGGGCATGTGTGCAAGGAGGGGCTTGGGCGGAGTTGGCGCCTAAGAAAAGAGAGCGGCTATGGCACGGTGGCCATAGCGCACTCATGGAGCTAAGACCCTTGTGGGCAATGCTCTGGGATGATCCGCCTGAATCTCAGCAATGCCGGGTCTCGATTTCGACGTCCGTGTCTATTTAACCTCGACATCCGTGTCTCGGCGTTGCACCTTCTATTATCGGCCATTCGGGCGGAATCTTTAGCCCCATTTCGGGCAGATCGGGCCGGGGATGCTTCGAGAACGGGGCGGGGCGGTGCTACACTAGAGCGGTCCCGATCGACATTATTCGAGGAGAGTTCATGAAGGCGGTAATTTTTGCGGCGGGGAAGTCTACGCGTACGTATCCGATGACGCTGACGCGGCCGAAGCCTCTGCTCCCGATTGCGAACAAGCCTATATTGGCGCACCAACTCGAGGCGTTGTCGGGGCTGGTGGATGGTGTTTTCGTGGTGGTGGGCTACATGGGGGACATGATTCGCGAGCGCTTCGGGTCGTCGTATGCGGGGATGCCGCTCGACTATATTGAGCAAGAAGAGCAGCGTGGCACGGGGCATGCCCTTTTGCAGTGCGCGGAGAAGCTGAGGGAACCTTTTATCGCGCTGAACGGTGACGACCTTTACGATCCTGCCGATTTGGCGGCGTTGTCAAAAGTGGATCAGGGGGGTCTCGCGAAAACGGTCGAGGACCCTTCGCAGTATGCAATCTATGAGGTGGACGATGAGGGCCGCGCGCTTCGAATCGTAGAGAAGCCGGCGGAGATCTTCTCGAAGCTGGCGAATACCGGGGCCTATGCGTTCACGCCGGAGGTCTTCGAGATCCTTAAAGGGGTGGCGCCGTCTGAACGGGGCGAGATCGAAATCACGTGCGCGATTCAGGCGCTGGCGGACGCGGGCGTATTCCGGGTGATTGAAGCGAAGGGCTATTGGCAGCCGATCGCTTATGCGTGGAACATGTTAGACGCTAACACGTTTCTGCTCGAAACCTCGCTGAAAGAAGACCTCCAGGGCGAAGTGAGCGCTGCGGCGCATCTCAACGGCACGGTGGCGATAGGGAAGGGAACGGTGATCCGCCCGGGGGTAGTGATTGACGGACCGGTCATCATCGGTGAAGATTGCACGATTGGACCGAACGCCTGGATTCGGTCGTATACTGCGATTGGGAACGGATGCCGTGCGGGCCAGGGGACGGAGATCAAGGCTTCGATATTGATGGATGGGGCGAGGGTCCCGCACTTGAGCTATGTAGGAGACAGCGTGCTTGGGGAGGATGTGAACTTCGGGTGCGGAACAATCACCGCGAATTTCCGCCATGATGAGGGAAATCACAGCAGTATGGTGAAGGGGGAGTTGGTGGATACGGGACGCCGGAAGTTGGGGGCGATAGTAGGGGACGGGGTGCATACGGGGATTAACACGTCGATCTATCCCGGTAGAAAGCTTTGGCCGGGCACAAGCACACTTCCCGGTGAGGTGGTGATCCGGGACATTGAATCGTAGAGAACGGACCGTCTGACGAAGCACAAAGCACTGATATATATCGGGTTAGGGCTGTATCAAGATTTCACCGAGACTTTTGAGCTCTTGACCAATTTTCATATTCTACGTATACTTTATCAGGCTTTTATGCTGACTTAGGGGGAATTCGGGGGTCCCGGTTGCTGCTGGGGCGGATTCCATGTCTAGCCGGCACGTCTTATAAGGGTGTGCCGTGCCATGGGGTGTGAAAAATGAGCAATCGCATCGATGAAGAGCTTTTCGCTGAGTTGGAGGCCGCCGTTCAGAAGCAGCAGGAAACGGCGAGCGACACCCATGAAGAAATCTTGAAGACAATCAACGAACTGCATGACGCGTTGGATTCGCTGGCGGAACGGGAGCACTCTCGCACACAGGACGCCGCCTCCTGGTCGGACGACACGCGGCAGCAACTCCAGACTGTACGGAATACGGTCGATCGAAGCGTGGTGGAGAGCAATGAAGCGGAGGGCCGGCTGGAGGCCGCGCGTGCGCGTATACAGGAGTTGGAGCTGGAGCTGAAGAGCGCTGAAGAACGCGGCAAGCGGCTGCAGACGGCGGAGGGCCGGATAGTGCAGCTTGAGCGCGATCTCGCGGAGCGGGACGAGGCTGTCGCATCGGCAGAGGCTACTCGTGAGCGTCTTGAAAAGATGGAGAAGGCGTATAACGAACAGGCGGAGGCGATCGAGGCGGGACAAGCCGCGAAGCGCCGGGCTGCGGAACTCGAAACAACGCTTGAGGAGTACAAGAGGGTGGCACTTGCCGATCGTGAACGATCGGCGGACCTGGAATCTCAAATCGCAGAGTTCGCGTCTCAAATAGAGGGCTACGAGGCGGACCGGGCTGGGCTAGAGGGAGCCAACGAACGGCTCGCGGCGTTGGAGACCGAGCATGAAGGGCTTCGTGAGCAGCTCGCGGCGACGGAAAGCCAGTTGGCGGCGGCCCAAGATGAGGCGGAAACCGCACGGCGGGAAGCGGCTGAGTTCGAGGACCAATTGTCATCGCAGAGTGCCGCGCTAGAAGAGGAGCAACAACAGGCGCAAGATCAAGCGCAGGCAAAATTGAAAGCGCTGCGTACGCAGGTGCGTGAGGCCGAGGAATCGGCGCAGGAAAGCGATGACGCCTTGACGGCGGCGAAATCGGCTCTGTCGGAGATGGGTGAGGCGGCGGAAGAGGTCAAAGCCCTTACGAAGACAGTTGCGAAGCTTGAGGATTGGTTGGGTGCCGCGGAGAAGCGCTCGCAAGCCCTTGGAGAAAAGGTCGAGAAGGAACGTGTCAAGCGGAAGAGGTCCGTTCTGGCGGAGCAATTGACCGAGGTGCTGAAGGAGCTTGAGGAGTCGCATCTGGAGCTTGAAGATCTTCGCGGTCAGCTTGGCTTGGATTCGCGGGAAGAAGATGCCTCGGATGCGGTCGAGGAGGAGGTGAATGCCGACGTGCCCGCCGAATACATGAGAGCGGATACGCCGCCGCAGGAGGACACTGAAAAGAAGACGGGACCTCGCCTGACGCGCTATTCCGAATCGCGGCGGCGGATGGGTCAGATTTTGTTACAGGCGGGCGTGTTAAGCGAGGAACAACTCGAGGAAGCGCTCGCTTACCAGCATGAAGAGGGTCTTGGGCGCCACCTTGGGACAATAGTCGTCGCGCTGGGGATGGCACAAGAGGAAGTCATCGCTCGCGCAGTCGCACACCAGAGCGAGGTGGAGTATTTCGAGGTCGCTCCCGTGTTAATCGATGCGGAAGCGGCCTCCCTCATCAGCGTTCGTTTAGCCGAGATGCACACGTGCATTCCCGTTCGGGAAGAGGGCGGCAAGCTTCTTTTGGCGATGGA
>JASJYE010000187.1 GCA_030123645.1 Candidatus Hydrogenedentota bacterium
GGAGGCCCCCTCCGCGTCCTCGGAGGCCTCCTCCGCGGGCGTTTCCTCGACCGCAGCATCCTCTTCGGGCGCATCGGCCTTCCTGAGGGCATCGAAGTCCGGGAAGAGACGCTCCACATCGGCGGCCGCGATCCAGTAGCCGGTCGCTCTGCCGGGTAGCGTCACCGCGTGCAGGCCCTCTTCTTCAGAATGCACGTTGAGCCGGTATTCTTCCCCATCGCCGCTCGTTAAAACGACGCTGCCGAGCATTTCGCCCGCCGCGCCGCCCTCGAAGATAAGTTTTTCCGCCGAAAGGCTGCTGAGCGCTACTCGAAGATCCGCGGCGGCCTCTTCATCGGCCTCCTGCGCCTCATCCACCCCCGCCGCGACAGTCCAGCCCGCTTCGCCTTCTTCGAGGGTGAGCGTCTGCCCGCCCCGTGTAATTTCGACCCGCGTAATGTCGGCCTCGTCCAGATCGAGAACGTCCCTGTCGAACAATTCGCTTGGCGTGACGAAAATGTTGCTGTGATCGCGTTCGGACATCACCAGTACTTGATCCAATTGGTCGAGCCGGGCGTAGTACCCCTTGCGGCTGGCCGCCTCAACGCCGACGGCAATCGTGTGCGCAAGGCCCTCGCCTGTAAACTTCACGAACTTCGCCTCGCCATCGAGTCCCGTGCCCTCGGGCCCGTCGGCGTAATCCGAGGCCTTCCATGAAAGCAGGGTCCGCGCAATGGTGTTGAGTTTATACTGGACGACCTCTACGTCCGCCGAGGGTTCAGCGACTGACCATATATCTTCGATCCGGCTGAGAACGACACTGCCTTCGCCGGTCGAGTACTCGATACGGTCAACGTCCTCCTCCTCGACGAGTATGCCGGGCAGCTCGAAGTACGTGCCGCCCTCGGCGAAAATTTGGTCCACGTCGTAGCCGTTCATTTTGTAGACGATGTTCTTTTCCGCATTGGAAAGTCGCAGGTACCCATAGCGTTCTTCCTCGGGCCGGCCCAATTCCAGCACGATTTCGTCATCCTGGCCTTCCAGACGTATACGGCAGATGTGATCCGGCGCGTCCAAATTCCAATCAGTGGTCTTGCTGGGGTCCACGATGTCCGACGCGCTCAGCTTCGCCAGCCGGCGCGTGAGATTCGTGAGCGCGGTCGCATTGAGTTCCTCGCCCGTCCCGCCCGACACCACGACCCACGCGTACTCTTCGACAGGCGGTTGAGGGGCCTCCGGAACCACCGCTTTGCTATCTTCCTCAGAATCCTCCTCCGGCTCTTCCCCCGGCTCTTCCCCCGGCTCTTCCCCCGGCTCCTCCTCCGGCTGCTCGACCGGAACCACCGGCTGGGTAATGAGCCGGTATTCAAAGGCGAGCTCTTTATCGGGGTAGCTCAGTGAGATGCCCTTGATCTTGTCCTGCTCCAGATCGAGGACCTGCTTGTCGAGCCAGATGCCGGGCATAGGCGAGTCCGACAGCTCCACGGTATAAATCCCTGCTTCCCGGCGCAGGTTCACGTCGATGACGTAGACGTCCCCGCCGTCGGAAGTGCGTGCAAAGGCGTTGCCGTACGACGGGGCCTTGCCCGTCACGAGATGGAACAGGGGTTCCTCCGAGCCTTCCGAGAAACCCTTGACGTGAAGGCCTGTCTCCTCTTCGAGGCCGTAGGCGCTCAGGCCTTCTCCTGAGTCGGTAGAAGCGCGAAACTCGCCTTTAAGACCCCTAAGATTGCCGAGAAACTCCTCAATCTTATCGGCCTTAACCGGCGCATCGAAGTGTGAACTCACGATCCAGCCGTCGCCCGGCGATTCCCGCGCGAGAACCAGGGTAACATCGGCCTTAGCGCCGGCGTAAATCTCTATCCTGGCGATTTTTGCACCGTCCAAATCCTCCGGCAGGAGCGCCCTAAGCTCGACCTGCTCCGTCAGGCTGGCCTGCTCGTGGCCGGACTGACGAAGCAGAACGAGGCCGGCAAGAACGGCCAAAACGATCGCCAATGGGACCAATTGCTTAGGCTTCATTTTTTCCTCTCCACTGCGCCGGAACCACCGGTCTGGTATGGATCTTGGCCCTTGAACTCGGGCGTGACTTCTACTCTTCGGCCGACAGGTAGGCCATCGTATAGGCGTCGCGCGAGCGGCGCCGTAGCATCGCCACGGAAATGCCTACAAGGGCGATCGCCGTGCTCGCGAGGACGTAGTTTACGAACTTCCACATCTGACGCGTCCCCGACGACGGCGTGTCAATCAGGCGGTCAATCGGCTTACGCCCGCGCACATTGATCAGATCATCGCCCAGCGTGACCGCATCGATACTGTTGATGAATAAATCGAGGTTCCCCGCCTGCAGGAAATCCTTGCGAAACATCTCCGAGCAACCAATAAGAATCAGCTTGCCGGGCGCGGGTGTGATCTCTCCGGCCGGCCCCTCCGCGGGCGGAGAAGGCGGCGGAAACTGGCCGGACCGTGGATCGGCCACGGGCCAGGCGGGGCGCTCCTGCCCTTCAAAGGCGTCCGGAAACTGCCCCGTCACCAAAACCATCAGCGGATACGGCCCCTCGCCGGCAGAGGGCCTTTCAAAGGACGCCGACGTTAACGGCACTTCTTTGGGCCACTTCCAGGCGCCGTCGGACGTGTACATCAGCGTCTTGGCCTCAAGCCCCAGCTCATGCAACTTCTCCTCGTCGATCGTCAGCGCAGTGCCCCAGAGGTAGAAGACGGCCGAGAGGCGGCTTGTAATGGACGTATCTTGGTCCATCGACGCGTTGTTGATGAGCATGTGCATCGGCAAATTGACCGTGTGCCCGCCGCCAAATAGCGACGCGAGCGGATTGGCGCTCGACTGGACCCGTAGCGGCACGTGGTTGATGTCCATCAGGAAGTCCTCATCCACGCCTAGGCCGTAAGCCTGAAGGAGTTCGTTCACCTGCGGCGTTTCCTCGCGCGAATTCAGGCTTGTGCCGGTCGAGGTCGCCTGGTAGCTCCACTCATAGGTCTGGACCGCCATGACCACCGATTTGCCCGCGAGAAGCGCGCGATTGACTTCCCACCGCTGGCGCTCATTGAACGCACGGGGATTAATCACCACGAGCGTGTCGTATTCCTCCGGCATCGTGCTTACCGATGTCAGATCGACGCGCCGGATCTCATACTTTTCATAATCGAGGAAACGCTCGAGGATATCGTAGGGGTCCTCGGACTGCGGCACGGGCCGGCCTATCTGCTGAAAGATCCGGCGCATCTCAGGCGCGATATTCACCGCCTCTTTCGGCGCCACGAGGGCCACGACGGGGTCCTTTTCCCGTGTAAGCTTATAAATCGTGCTCACGAGGCGGTACTCCAGCTCGAGCAGGCTTTGCGGCATGATCTGCGGGAGGATTTCCTCTTGCTTGTCCTTGTACGCCACCCCGATGCTGGAATAAACCAATTTGCTCGTGATCTGGTTTTCGCTCATCGCCTCCACCGGAAAGGGTTCCACACCCTTGTCCAGCAGTCGTTTCTCAAGGACCTCCTCGTCGGATTCGGCCGCCTCGTCATCCGCCGAGATCTCGGCACTCGATATGGCTTCAGAGACTTCAAGATTGATCACCGAGTACTGCAAGTTGCCCCCGGACGCAACGCGAAGCTCGTCGAGTTTGTCGGTAATGTCGCGTTCCAGCGAGGTCATCCCCGTTGGCATCTGACCCTTGGGCGTAATGTAAAGCTTAACCTGAACCGGGGTGTCAACCTTCTTCAAGATATTCTTCGAAGCGTCCGAAACCGTGAAGATATTGCCCTCGGTCATGTCGAAGCGGCCCAGGCTCGTGTCTGCAATCAGCCAGTTTGCGAGGAACCCGATTGCCAGACAGACCGCCACGGCGCCTGAGAAGATAATGCGAACGCCCCTCCGGTTCCGGCCGTCGATGTACAGGGCATTGAGCAGGAGAAATATGCCGGTCCACGCGACGAAATAGAGCACGTCGGCGATCTCGATGACGCCCCGGGTAAACGTCGCGAAGTGACTCGAAAGACCGACCAGCTCAGACAGCGTGGTGCCCAGCCCGGTGAACACGTCGTCAAGGTAGGCCGCGATGAAATTCGTACCGAGAAGGAAGATGCTGAAGCACGTGAGGAGCGTCACGACAAAGGCCAGAATTTGGTCCTTGAAGAAGCCGGAAAAGAAAATGCCGATGGACAGGAAGTACGCCCCCAACAACAGCGAGCCTAGGTATCCCGAGACGATGGGACCAATGTCGGGGTTCCCAAGCACGGAGATCATCACAGGGATCGTGAAGGTGGCGCTCAATGTGATCGCGAAAAAGGCCAGCGTGGCGGCGAACTTTCCAAGCACCAGTTCCCAGGCCTTCATCGGGAAGGTCAGGAGCATTTCCCAGGTGTTGTCCTTGCGGTCCTCAGCCCACACGCGCATCGTCACGGCGGGAATGAACACGCAGAACATGATGGGGAAATTCGCGAAGAAGGGCCGCATGTCGGCTACCGGGAACGTGAAAAAGGACGTGATGTACAGGCCGACGCTGATCGTCACGAAGACAATCATGAAGATGTAGCCGATGGGAGACGTAAAGTACGCCGCAAGGTCGCGTCGAAAAATCGTCATGACGTTTCTCATCGGGCGCCCCCTTTCCCGGCGAGCTCAGAGGTCTCTTCGGTGAGCGTCAGGAAGGTCTCCTCCAGGCTCAGCGGCTTATCGTAGAGTTCCCGCAACTCCCACTTCTTCTCCCGCGCGAGCGCACTGACCTCGCGCCACAGTTCCACGCCCGGCTCGGCGAGCACGGTGAAATGCACGTATCCGTTTTCCACCCTTCCCGGCTCGACCTTCTTCACGATGGAGAGACCCGAGAGCTCGCGCTCGATGGCTTTCGCCGAACCCATGACCGCGACGCACACGCGCTCGAATTTCTTCGCCCGGTCACGAAGCTCCTCGATTGTGCCGTCGCCCACGGTTCGACCCTGGCTGATAATGACCACGCGGTCGGCGGTGGCCTCGACTTCCTGCAGGATGTGCGTGGACAGGAGCACGGTTTTCCCTTCGGCGAGACGCTTGATGAGCTGGCGAATCTCGAGGATCTGGTGCGGATCGAGTCCCGAGGTGGGCTCGTCAAGAATGATGATGGAGGGATCGTGAATCAGGGCCTGTGCGAGCGCGGTGCGCTGCTTGTATCCCTTAGAGAGTTCGCGGATGATCTTCCGGTACATCGGCTCAAGGCCGCATTCCTGCACGACGAGCTTCGTGCGACTGTCCAGCTCCGCACCGGACAGGCCCCGCGCCTTGCCGACGAACTTCAGGTAGCCGCGGACTTCCATGTCCATGTACAGGGGAAGCGTCTCGGGAAGATAGCCGATCTGGGCGCGCGCCTGGAGGGGCTGCTCGAGGACGTCGAACTCGTTCACCTGGGCCCGGCCCGAGCTGGGGTGCAAGTACGTCGTCAAAATCTTCATCGTCGTCGACTTACCAGCGCCGTTGGGGCCCAGAAGCGCGACGATTTCGCCTGTATTCACTTGGAACGATACGTTGTCGAGGGCCAGAACGGGCCCGTAACGCATCGAAAGTCCTTCCACCTTGATCATCGGTTTCTACTTCTCCCTTTGTAAGCGTTCAGGGGGTTCTCGCCCTCACAATACGCGGAAAGCTAAGCAAAAAAGGGACTTTTGGGC
>JASJYE010000188.1 GCA_030123645.1 Candidatus Hydrogenedentota bacterium
GCGGGCATGACGGGTACGGCCTTCACCGAAGCGGCGGAATTCAATGCGACCTACGGCCTCAACGTCGTGCAGGTGCCGACGAACCTGCCGATGAACCGCGATGACAGGACCGACCTCATCTTCGCCAGCGAAGAAGGCAAATTCCGATACGTCGCACGCGAAATCGAGGAGCTTCATAAGACGGGCCGGCCCATCCTCGTGGGTACCGTATCCATCGAAAAATCGGAGCGCATGGCGAAGATACTCAAGGACTTGGGAATCGACGAGTTCCAAGTCCTCAACGCGAAATACCACGAGCGTGAGGCGGCGATCATCTCGAACGCGGGCAAGAACGGGGCCATCACCATTGCGACGAATATGGCGGGCCGCGGTACGGACATCAAGCTCGCGGAAGGCGTGCGCGAGCTTGGGGGCCTGGCCATCATCGGCACGGAACGCCACGAATCGAGGCGCATCGACAACCAGCTCCGGGGACGTGCGGGCAGGCAGGGCGACCCCGGTACGACACGCTTCTACGTCAGCCTCGAAGACGAAGTCGCACGGCTCTTCGGTGGAGACAAGGTGAAACGCTGGATCGGCATGTTCGGCGGCGACACCATGGACGAACAGCCGCTGGACCAGAAAATGGTCTCCCGCTCAATCGAGCGCGCGCAACGCCAGGTCGAAGAAATGCACCAAGAAACGCGCAAGAACGTGGTGAAGTACGACGACGTGATGAACATGCAGCGCGAGGTCATTTACAAACTGCGGCGGGACGTCCTGGAGGACCGGGACATCTCGGAGCAATTGCGGGACATGTTCGAAGAGATCGTGCTGTATGCCATCGAGGAATACGCGCCTCAGGACGTCGACCCTGAAGAGTGGGACGTCGAGGGAATGATTAAGCGCCTGAAGGCCGTTTTCGGCTTCGATTTCAGCGTGGAAGACCAGGTGTCCGGCGATCCGCAGACGATGGCGGACTCGTTTCTGGACCAAATCGAAAAGGAGTATGAACGGCGCGAGGGCCGGATGGCCGAAGCCATACGATCGGCCTACCGCGATCAGATCGGGGGCGATGAGACTGCGATCGACTTCGCCAAGATTGCCAGAAAGCGCGTGCACGACTTCGAGATGATGTCGCTGCTGCACGCGACGGACTCGAAATGGATCGACCACCTGTATTCGATGGACTACCTGCGCGAATCCGTGCGCCTGCGCGCGATGGGGCAGCGCGATCCATTGCTCGAGTACAAGACGGACGGCTTCGAAATGTTCCAGACCCTCCTGCTCACCATCTATGAGACGACCATCCAAAATCTGTTCCGCCTGACAGACACGAGTGCGCATGGAGGCCCGGCGGCCCCGGGCCGTAGGCGCGGCCCTGCGGCAGAGGCCGATGCGGTTGACGATCTGGCCCGGTATCAATACGTCGGTGCGGAAAAGGAACAGGACCGGAGCTTCGCCTCCTTCGACACGAGCCAGTTCAACCTGGCGGGCCAGGGTGCCGAAGCGCAGGCGGGCAACGATGGCCGGGAAGGCGGCCAGCATCCACGGAAGCGTCCCAAGGGCCAGCCGGTGCGCCGGGCCGGGCCGAAGATCAAACCCAACGAGCCCTGCCCCTGCGGCAGCGGCAAGAAGTACAAGAAGTGTTGCGGCGCAAGAACCTGATAGGCGTCTGCATTGTGCTCTTCTGGGCCCTTATGACGGCCCTTTTGCTCCAGCGGGAACTCCTCGTTCCGCGTGCACAGCCTCATGCCCCCTCGGCGCGTAAGGCCCAAGACACCTGGATGGGAATCTATACCGCCTCGAGCGGCGGGAGTGAAAGCCGGATAGGCTACCTGCATTTGACCTCGAACCCGGCCACACGCGACGGGGAACGGGGCGTCTCCTACGGCTTGGCCTTCAAGCTCGCGACGACGATTCTTTCCTTCCCCTCGGAAATCGTTCTCGACGGCAGCGCGTGGGTGACGGACGCGGCGGGTCTCTCCGAGTTTGAATTCAGCGTCGAGTCCTTCGGAAAACACGCTATCCAGGTGGGCGGCGTGGTCGAGGACGGCAGGCTGACGGTTGAAATCGATACGGCAGGCGAGCGCTTCCCGATCAGTTTTCCCGTAGGCCCGGATCTCCTCGTTCAGGGGAGCCTCGGCGCAACATCGCTCAACCTGCCGGCGCTCGAAATCGGCGATGAGGTATTGATCGACGCCTTCGATCCGATCACGATGACCAAAGGCACGGCCCGCATCGAGTGCATAGGGACCGAAGTGCTGATCTACGATGGCGAGGAAGTGCTCACGAAAATTCTGACCATTACGCTATCCGGCATGACGACGAAGACCTGGGTCACCCTGGACGAAGAAGTCATGCGCGTCGAGACGCCCGTCGGATTCGCACTGCGCCGCATCTCGCAGGAGGAGGCCCTCGCGGAGCTGGATCGGGGCGAAGTGACGGAAATCCTCGATCAGGTCGCGATACGCCCAACGGGACTCAGGCCCTTTCGAGGTGCGAATCGCATGCGCTTTCGCCTTGACCGCCTCCCTGAATCCGCCGAAATACCCTCTGGAACAATCCAGAAACACCTACATGATGGCGAATACCTGATCGATGTGCCGGGACCGCCGGAAGGGCCGGTCGAATTGGGCGAAGGCTCCGCGCACGCGCCCTTTTTGGCGGGCGACCCCTTCATTCAGGTGGACAACGAGCGGATCGTGGCGCACACCTTGGGTGTGGTGGGAGCGGCCGAGGATCCCTGGGAGAAGAGCCGGCGGATTTACGATTGGGTCTATGCGAACATCCGGAAGATGCCCGTGCTCAGTTTTCCCTCCGCGCTCGATGTGCTTGAATCGCGCGAGGGCGACTGCAATGAGCACACGGTTCTCTTCGCGGCGATGGCCCGCACGGCCGGCGTCCCCACGCGTATCGCGATCGGCGTCGTCTGGAGCGAAGAGCTCAATGGCTTCTATTACCACGCCTGGCCGGAGGTCTTCGTCGGGCACTGGGTCCCGATGGATCCGACGCTGGGGCAGGAGATCGCCGACGCGACGCACATCAAGCTGCTGGAAGGAAGCATCGAAAGCTGGCCGAAGTTGACGCCCTATCTCGGGCAGTTGCAGGTCGAAATCCTGGAGGTGGAATGATCCATACCGAGTCTCTCACGAAACGCTTCGGCGACAATACAGCGGTCGACTGCCTCGACCTCGACATCGCCCAGGGCGAATTCTTCTGCTTCCTGGGACCGAATGGCGCCGGTAAGACCACCACCATAAAAATGCTGACGGGCCTTATGAAACCGACCTCCGGCGCAGCAAGCATCGGGGGCTTCGACATCCTGACCGAAGCCGTGAAGGCGAAGGGACTCCTCGGCTACATCCCTGACCATCCCTTTCTATACGAGAAATTGACGGGCCGCGAGTTCATGCATTTCGTGGCGGGGCTCTACAAAATGTCCGGCGACCATCTAGAAGACCGGGTGGATGAATTGCTGGATACCTTCGAGGTGGGCGACGTGGGGGACCAGCTTATCGAGAACTACAGCCACGGGATGCGGCAGAAGCTCTCCTTCGCGTCGTGCTTTCTCCATCGCCCGAAGGTCGTCATCGTGGACGAGCCGTGGGTCGGGCTTGACCCGAAGAACATCCGCGCCGTGAAAACCTACCTCAAGCGCAAGACCCTCGAGGAAGGCTTGACGGTCCTGATGTCCACGCACACGCTGAGCATCGCCGAGGAGATCGCAGACCGCATCGGCATCATCCATCTCGGCAAACTGCTGCACGTTGGCACCGTCGGAGAGATCATGAAACTCGAAGAATCGCGCGAGACCCTCGAGGAGGTGTTCCTCGAACTTACAAAGGGAGAAGAGGTCGCGTGAGCCAATTCACCGCGGTCCTTCAGGTCAAACGACGCATCGCCGGACACCAGATCGCCTCGATTCGCAACGAGTCGCTGCTCAAGGTCAGCGTCGTCGGCAGCGCGGCGGTGCTGCTGTGGTACGGCGTCCTTCGGAGCTTCGGCGCGGGGTTTTACTATCTTCAGGCCCGGGCTTTCGAAGGCGAGCCAGTGACCGAGGCCGTGACGCTGGCGGACATCCTCATGGTGCGACTGCTGTCAATCTTCGCGCTCGCACTCTTCTTCATGCTTATTTTCTCGAACGTCCTCATCGCCTTCTCGACGCTATATAAAGCGCGCGAGGTGCAGTACCTGCTCCAGGCCCCGCTCTCCGTCCGCACCTTGTTCCTCTCGCGCTTCATCGAATGCGTCAGCTTCAGTTCCTGGGCCTCCGCCTACCTCGGCTCGCCGCTGATCATCGCCTACGGCGTCAGTACGAGCGCACACTGGATCTATTACGTCGCCGCGGTGGTTTTCTACGTTCCCTTCGTGACGATTCCCGCGGCGATCGGCTGCATCATCACGCTCCTGCTCGTGCGCATCTTGCCGCGCCTGCCCCGTTTCGCCCTTTTCCTCCTCGCCGGTATCGCCATCGTGTGGCTGTTCACGTATCTGCGCGAGTCCTTCAGCGCCGAGCGACTCGCCGAGGACACCGTCGTCACTTTGATGATCCAAGCGACCTCCCATACGCAGTCGCCCTTCCTGCCGAGCCACTGGGCCTCGCAGGGCATCCTGGCCGCCGCGCAAGGCGCCTTCGGGCAGATGACCTTCCTCTTCCTGCTCTTGCTCTCAAACGCCATGATGGCGATATGGCTCGCGTCCCAGACCGCGCACCTCGTCTTCTTCCCGGGATTCAGCGGGCTCGTCGGCGGCGACCGCAACGTGCTGCGGCCGCGCGGGCGCGGCATCCTAGGGCGTCTGGAACGCGCGCTCGTTTTCTTGCGAGAACCGGTGCGATCGCTCGTGGTGAAGGACATCAAATTGTTCTGGCGCGACCCAAGTCAATGGACGCAATTCGTCATCTTCTTCGGGATCATGGCCGTGTACATCGCGAACCTGGGCAACCGCGGACTCGAGATTGAGGGCGCCATGTACCGGAGCTGGGTGGCGAGCATGAACAGCGGGGCCTGCGCCCTCATTCTCGCGTCGTTGACCAGCCGCTTCGTGTATCCCCTCATCAGCCTCGAGGGCTTTCGCTTCTGGATACTCGGGCTGGCGCCCCTGACCAAACGACAGTTGATTTGGCAAAAATATTGGCTCAGCGTAGCGACCACAACGCCGGTCACCTTGGGCTTGACGCTGATGTCGTGCTATTTCCTCGAAGTAAGCACCATCCACTTCGCCGTCGCCGTCTATACCATCTGCCTCGCAAACCTCACCCTCGCCGGCTTGGCCGTGGGACTCGGCAGCCTCTACCCGAACTTCGAAGAGGACAACCCCGCCCGAATCGTCTCCGGCATGGGCGGGACCCTGAACTTCCTGCTCAGCGTCGGCTACATTACCGTAGTCATCGGGAGCCAGATGCTCGTACTGCAATGGGACGTGATGCGCCACAGCGCCGACACGAGCGATTTCATTTGGGCGCTCAGCATCGTCCTCCTGTTCAATGCTCTGCTCAGCCTCGCCGCCGCCCTACTGCCCATGCGCCTCGGCCTGCGCAACCTCATCCAAACAGAGTTCTAACACGCCGGCCGCAGCCACAAAACCCCTTGCCACGGATCGCACGGATCACACGGATTGCCCCACCGTTGTCATTGCGAG
>JASJYE010000189.1 GCA_030123645.1 Candidatus Hydrogenedentota bacterium
GTTTGGCGGTGGCACCCGTTTCCGGACGACGGCGCGGTAGCAGCAAACGTATCAGTATAATCTTAAAATGCTCTAGACGTCGCGGGAAATCAGGGTTAGAAACTCCGAGCGCGACGGCTCATCGTCGTGAAAGCTCCCCAGCACGGAGGAGGTCGTCATGACAGAGTTCTGCTTTTCGACGCCGCGCATCATTGAGCAGAGGTGTCGGCACTCAATGACGACGCCGACGCCTTCGGCCTGGGTCGCGTCCATGATTTCCTGCGCGATTTGCGCGGTCAGGCGCTCCTGGATCTGGAGCCGCCGCGCGTAGCAATCCACGATGCGCGCGATCTTGCTCATACCGATGACTTTTTTCTCAGCGATGTATCCAACGTGGCAACGGCCGAAAAAGGGCAAGAGATGGTGCTCGCATAGACTGTAGATCTCGATGTCACGCGAGATGATCATGTTGTTCGACTCGGACTCGAAGATCGCCCCGTTGATAATTTCACGTGGGTCCAAGCGGTAGCCGGAGGTCAAAAACTCCCAGGCCTTCGCCACCCGTTCGGGGGTTTTGAGAAGGCCTTGCCTATCGGCATCCTCCCCGATCTCCGTTAGAAGTTCGCGTATCAGCTCTTCCACGCGTTGTTTGTTCATCGCAAAAGCCTTTCCTTCAATGCATCGCTAAGGGATTCGTCCAGATATAGGTCCCGGGTCACTTGCGCCGCCGCCAGCTCCGCCAGGCGCGTCCCGTCGTCGGGCAGCACGAGATTCGGAGCGAGTTCCAGCAGCGGCACTGCGATGAAGGGCCGTTCACGAAGCTCGGGATCGGGCAGATTCAGGCCCTTTTCCCGGGCGACCTCATCGCCGTATAGGATCAGATCCAGATCGACGGTGCGTGCTGCGTATTTGTCTTGCGATCGCTTCCGCTTCAACTGCGCCTCGATCGGCCGGAGCACCTCGTCACGCACTTCAATCGGCCCCAACGCGGTTCGGACGGCCACGACGCCGTTCCGGTAGTCCGCCTGTTCGCAGCGGTGCAATGCCTTTGTCCGGTAGAAATTCGAGATGGACATTAGCTCAAGCTTCTCCGTCAGTAGCGCCACCGCCGCGGGGACGTTCTCCTCGGGAAGAATATTGGAGCCTACCGCAATATAGGCTATCACTGGCGAATTTGAGTCGGTCATGCTCTCGGAGGCATTCCGCTTCATACCGTCTTCATGCGCCTAATCTCGACGGCGACGCTACGCGCGTAATGGAGCGCGCCCGGCTTATCGACGCATACGTCCACACACTGTACCTGCGCCGGTCTCAGCGCAATTTCCGCGACGTGCTCCGCGAGCCGCTCCAACAGAAAAAACTCAGAGGCCTCGACGCACTTGCGGATACTTTCTTTGAGTTCCTTGTAATCCACCGTGTCCTCGAGCCGGTCCGTATGGGCCGCTTCGGAGAGATCGGCGTGCAGCGTAAGATTGATGAGGACCTCCTGCTTCTTCACTCGCTCTTCCGGGTTGATGCCGATGATACATTGCACCGACAGGTCCCGAATGTGGATGCGGTCGTCCGTCGGCTCAGCCATAATCCCCCCCGAGCATGTGCCGGCCGCCGTCCACATAGATGATCTGACCTGTAATAAACGGGCTCTGGAGCAGAAACAATACTGCTTCAACGATGTCCCCCGGCTTTCCGTAGGTATTCAAGGGATTCGTCGGCGCCAATTCCTTCAAGTAGGACTCGTCTTGCCCTGCCGGCGGCAAGATCAGACCGGGCGCGATGGCGTTGACCCGCACTTTGGGCGCAAATTCCATCGCCATCATGCGCGTCATGCTAAAAAGCATCCGTTTGCTCAAGTGGTAAGAGACATGCCGCGAGTCGTAGTCCAGTATGCGCGTGTCTAAAAAGTTGACGATGCTCCCTGCCCGATCCTGGTGCGCGAAGGCACGCGACAGTAGAAACGGCGCCAGGGCGTTCACATTGACGTTGGCTGTCAAGCTCTCGGGCGTTAGGTCATCTATGCCTTCCTCGGAATATATCGAGGCGCTATTGATCAACACATCCACGGAACCGCTAATTTCCAAGACCTGCGCGAATAGGCGTTCGGGCCCCTCCGCGTGGCCCAAGTTTCCCGCGAGCGCCCACGCTTTCGAGCCGATCGCCTCGATCTCCCCGACAAGGCGTTCCGCCTCCGCCGTCGAAGTGTGATAATGCGCCACGATGCGCGCCCCCCGCTTAGCCAGGGCGAGCGCGACCGTTCGGCCCAGGCGGCGCGCCGCGCCTGTGATAAGGATGGTATGTCCCCGAAGATTTTCGCTGCTAGGCACGATTCATTCCTAATCTGCCAAGGTGCCATCCTGAGCGAAGCAGCGGATCTCTTCACCAAAATGAGCCGGATAGTTCAAGAGATCCTCGCTTCGCTCAGGATAACATTGACGGTCGCGAGATTGGATCGTTAGTTAAAGCCGGGGCTACTCTTTGAAGGGCGGGGCCTGTTCGGCGGCGTCCGCGATGTCGATCGCGGGCAAGATCACCGTCATGATGTTGTCGCCCGACCCGCCTCCTGTGCGCTTGATCGCCCGGATCAAAAACACGCCGATGAAATCGCCGTCCAGCGTAAATGCCGGGGAGCCAAGCCCCGTGTTCGTTGTGTCTTTTCCGGGGATATAGAAGGTCCGCGGCTTGCGCACGATCGCATCAATTCGCTCCACAGAGACTGAATAGACCCTCCCGGCCACCTTGCCCATCCGATTGATCGATATCACCTGATCGAGGTAGTCCGGCGCGCCGGGATCCGAGATGTCAATATATGCGAACGGCGTATCGTACTTCTCGAGAGGACGGACGAAAGCCATATCGAGTTCCCTATCGCGCAGAATGATCTCCGCCGGCACCTCCGTGCCGTCCTCCAGGAGTATCTTCGCGTCCCGCAGCTCCGTTTCCATCTTAAACTCGCCGGCCCGAGGCGTACTTTCACTCATCATTTCCATGAGCGACGCCGGGTCCGTGAGCGCAAGAGACACCACGGTCAGGCCATCCGGCGAAATCACCGTACCCGTAGCTTCAACCTTCGACTCGCTGTCTCGGGAAGGCCTTCCCGGGAAAGACACCTTCCGCTTAAGCACCAAGAGGATGGTGACCACGGCGCCCTTGTGCGCATCGAGTATTTGGCGGCCCTTCACCGCCACCTCATCCGCGGCCGCGGATGAAAGGGAGGCCATACCGAGGCACATCACGCAGCACAGGGTCCTGACCATGTGCACATGCATAAAGGATCCTTCCTAGAGTTTAGGTCGATTCCCACTTGGGTTCGAGTTCTACGAACACGGTGTAAATGCCGCGCAGGACCTTTACCACAACGGAGGGGGGCTGCTCTTCGGCCACTCGATCCATCAGCGCGCGCAGGCTGTCAATATCGCCGACCGATCCGCCGCTAATTTCCTTGATTAAATCTCCCACCTGAAGCATGCCCAGCGCGGCCCAGCCGCCTGAGATCACTTCGCTTACCAGTACACCCTGCTCTTCTTGCTCCCAGTTTTCCTTCGCCTTGTCGAAAAACGTAATATCGCGGGCCGTGTACTCGAAGAGCTCGTCGCGGTACTTGCGCATTTCCCGATCCAGCTTCGGCGCGCGCACCAATTCCACCGTGATCTTCAATTCCTCCCCATCCCGCAGCACGCTTAATTCCACTTCCGTGCCTGCACGATAGTTTCTGATCAGCGTCGGCAATTCTTCATAGTGCTCCGGCGCCGACGCCGTCAGCTTTTCGCCGTCCACGGCCTTGATAAAATCGCCCACCTTAAGGCCGGCTTCTTCCGCCGTGCTCTCAGTGTAAACCAGCGTAATCCTGAAACCGGTCAGGCTGGCATCATTTAAGAGCTCGGCGATATCACGGGTAATTACTTGCGTGTCGACGGGAAGCCAGGCCTTTTTAACCTCTAGCCCTGGATCGTTCAACTCGCTAATCCCCACGTCCACAACAGTGACGTACGATTCCTCACGCCGTTCGAAGGTCGTCAATGTGGGCACAGGCTTCTCCGCGCCCTCCGTCAGTTCACGCGTAACCGCTATCAAGTCGTCTATACTTTTGACCTCACGGCCTCCCACGGCCACGATGAGGTCCCCGCGGCGAATGGCCGGTTTCGCATCGCCAGCCGCCCCACCGGCGCGAACGCTCGTCACCGCGACGCCGTTTTCGTTATCGCGCTTCATTTCCTTCGACATCATGAACGAGATGTTCCGCCCCGTAATTCCCCACTTCTTGAATTCGCGCTGTTCCGGCGTGCGTTTCTGCCGCTTAGCAGTGGTGATCGTAACGGTCTGCTCCCGGCCTTCTCGAAGGATTACCGCCTCGACCTTCGAACCAATCGCAAGTTCTGCGATAAGCCGATTGAAGGCCGGCAATTGCTCGTCGAACCGCACCGTCAAGTCCACACCATTCAAACTCAGCATTATGTCCCCCGACTCCAGGCCTGCCTCAGCCGCCGGCGAATCCTCGATCGTTCCCGAGACGAGAATCCCGCGTTCGTGGTCCCCGTGCTTAAGAAGAGGCTGTACCGTAATCCCCAGCCAACTTCTCGGGACGCTTCCGCGCTCGATGATGGACAACGCCACCTCCTTGGCGAGGTTTCCCGGAATCGCGCCCCCCAGACCGACGCTGATTTCGTTGATCCCAATGATTTCGCCGGACATGTTGACCAGCGGGCCGCCCGAATTCCCTGGATAGATCACCGCGTCATGCCCGATCCAGCGCACCAGCGTGCCAACGTCTTCGCCGTCCTGGCGATAGCTTCCGAAACCCATTCTGCGCGACAACACCATTTCCGTGTTGCTGACGATTCCAAGCGTGACCGATTGTGAAAGCGAAAGAGGGCTTCCCATTGCTAACACAGCGTCCCCTACTTGGGCGGCGTCTGAATCGCCGAAGGGCGCCGTCGGAAATATCCTACCGTCAGCTGGATTGAGCTTGATGACGGCAATGTCCGTCAGGGGATCGGTCCCAATGAGCTCCGCATCGATCTCTTCGCGCGTGGACAAGGTGCATACCAGCCGTGTCGCGTGGGCTGCCACGTGATGATTCGTGATGACGTGGCCCTCCGGCGTAATAATCACGCCGCTGCCCGTCGATTGATACTTCTGCTCACGACCGTCGCGGTAGGAGGTCGAAACCACGTGTACCCGGACCAGCGCAGGCTTCACGATGGCAATCGATTTGTCAACCGCTGCGCGAAGCGACAGCGAGGCCTCCAGGGCTCCGGCGGATACTGTGACCCCAATTAAGGCCGCCGCGAAAATGGCCAGGACTGCAGTCGAGTACCGATTAATGTTCATCATGGGAAATCCTCATGCGATGCGGTCAGGGTATAAGAGCAGGGTAGCAGCATGTCGAAGTGAAGGCAAGGCGCGTCCCCACAGCGGGCCCATCCCCCGGAGATACTCTCAACAAAGGTGCTAGGCACGGATAGCTCACAGCCACTTAGCGATCGGCAGCCTAAGTTTGTTTCCGACAGGGTATTACACGGAGAAATGGATCGATTCAATGTTGACACACTGTTTCTTGTCATTGCGAGCCCGAACCCGCTACGCGGGAAATTGGGACAAGGAAGTCTGAAACCAAAGAGACTAAG
>JASJYE010000190.1 GCA_030123645.1 Candidatus Hydrogenedentota bacterium
ATGGAGCGGTATTTGGCAGGGCGGGGACAGACCCGTCTTCGCTCGTTCCTCGCTTGGCTTGGGTGAGTGCGCTAGAGCTGCAAAATGGGCGCGTTGACTGCCTGGGCAGCGCGCACAACGTCGTCGCGGCAGGTGAAGAGGAGCACTTGGTTGGTCTGGGCGATGCGGGCGAGGAGCCTCATCGCGCAGGCGAGCCTCGTATCGTCGTAGTTGGCAAAGGGGTCGTCGAGGAGCATGGGGATGCTCTCGGCGGGAAGGTCGGGCGGCGTATGGTTGCGGCTGATACTACGAACGATGGCGAGACGCAGGGCAAGGTAGATCTGGTCGATGGTGCCTTTGCTGAGGCGGGGCTCGGGATCGGAGTTCCAGGAAGTGCCGGAAGCACCGGCCTGGCCCGAAGCACCGGCCGGGTGTGGCGTTTGGGGAATGCGGACGCTGATCTGCATGTCGCGGTCGACCAGTAACTCGTCGTAGACGCCATCGGTAATTTCCTTGAGGTATTCGCTGGCCAGGGCGGTCAATTTGGGGGCGATGCGTGAATGTAAGATGTGTGTCACCTCCTCAATGGCGGAAATGGCGTAGCTCGCGGCTTGCAATTCCAGCTCGAGCTGGGCCATTCGTTGCTCGGTTGCCGCCCGCTCCTCGTCTACCTCGTTGAGCGTTCTCAACCCCGCCCTGCGCTCCGTCATCATCAGGTGCAGCGCATGCTCTTGCTTGCGCTTGGAATCCAACTCCTCATTGATGGAGGCAAGCTCGTCTTTTAGTTCTTTGGTGGAAGAAGCCGGCTGGGGAAAAGCAGGGACAGTCCCGTCTCCGCTCGTGCCTCGCTTCGCTTGGTACAGTCCCTGTTTTTCCCCTTGAAGGTCGACGGCTTTTCCAAGTGCATCGATATCCGTGTCGCCGAGGAGCGTATCGAGTTGCTCCTGAATTGCCCCGCGCTCCTTCCACAGCTCTGCGTAGCTCCGCGCTTGTTCGGAGTTCTCCGCAAATTCTTCCACCGAGGCCACCCCTGCGTCTTTGAATAGGCGGTCCAGCGCTTTCTGATGGTCATCCAGTTCCGCCTTCTGTGCTTCAAGCTCACGGCGCACGATCTTGATCTGACCCTGGGCGACGTCGATTTCACTTTGGTTCTTTCTGCTTTGTGCACTTCGGATGCGGTATGCCCGAACCGCCTTGAGCGCTGAGTCGAAATTTTGCTCTTCGGGATAATGGTTTTCGCGCAGAAACTCGCGCATCACGAGCGAAAGTTCGAGTTCTTCGGTCTTGAGCGTCCTGAGCTTCTCGTTTAGTTCTTGCTCCTCCGCCTCCAGGCGCTTGAGCGCCTCCTTAAACTCAGCGCACAGGCGCTTCGCATCCCGGTATTCCTGATAACGCGTAAGCACACGTGTCGAGGCGGGGAGAATGTCCTCATCGTCTTCAATGACTGTCCCCGCACTCTCGAATACGCTCTTGACCTCTGCCCGGCGCTTCTTGAGGTATCCGTCCGCCGCCTGCCGAAGGTTCTCCTGCTCATCCTCCTGATTCCTGAGTGCCGCGAGATCGGCGAGCCCCTGTTGATAGCGGTCGTATAACGCCTCGAGCTCGCGTGGCGCGTAAGACTTCGCTTGGCGCATCAAGCCTTCGATCAGCCTCCGCTCCCGTTCTAAGCCGCTAATCTGCGCGATTTCCTCATGCTCTATCTCTACAAGCCGTTTCTGGGTATTACGAAAGTTGCGGCGCGTGAGCAGGGCCGAGAATCCGAAAAACAAAAACATCACGCCAAGAATGCCGGCCGGAATAAGAACTCCATCGTTCCCCGTGAGCTCGGCGATGAGCGCCAACACGCCTCCTGCACATAGACTGACCAGTGCCAGGAGGAGAAAACCCGGCACCTTGCTGCTGAGGTCGTCACCTTGCTGGGTCAGAAGGATGGTTTCCTGCTCGAAATGTCCAGAAGTGCCCCGGTGCTCGCGGATCTTAGATTCGTAGTTCCGCAGATCGGCGATGAAATTATCATGGCCCTCGAAAAGTTCGCGCGAATCCGAGATCTCATCTTCTTTCGCCTGAACAAGTTGGCGGATACGCCCGAGCCGGCCCTCCTCATCCTCACGCGCATGCAGCGCAACGCTGAATTGGCTCGCGAGTTCGGAGAAGAATCGGACCGGGTCCGGCGAGAATTGGCTAAAATCCGCCATGGCGGCCAGGGCTTCGCGGGCTTGCTTCTCTCCCGTCTCGGCGCGTACAGAGGTCTCTTTGGCATTCTGGAGGCGGTCATTTAGCCGCCCGATCTGCTGGTCCAGTTCCGCCAGCCGAGCTTCCTTCCCGGGGTCGGCTTCTTTCATGACCAACACGCCTTCCTCTTCGAGGCGCGCCACGGCCTCTTGAAACTGCTGGTCCAACTCATCGAGTTTCTCTTGAGTGCGCTGGAGCTGTTCCGACGCCCTATCTGCCAGCGTCGCGGTACGCTGGACCTCGGGGAGCCCTTCGAGCGGAAACTCCCGGGCGGCCCTGAGAGCGAAGCATTGTTTCGTGATGGCCTCGATTCGCGCTTCGAGAGCCTCGGCCTTCCGCAGCAATTCGGCGCGCTCGAAGGATTCGCGAAGCTCAAGGTCGCGCTCGAGCGAGGAGCGCCGGTAGATCAGGCTGCCAATCGTCCCCAGCACATTCGCCCGCTGTTTTTCATAGACTTCCACTTCCTTGGTGGCTTCGTGCACCTCCTGAAATTCGGCCTGCAAGTCCGTCAGCCTTTGACGCGTCAGCGGCAGCGGTTTCGTGCGCGCGGCCGGTTGGCCGATCGCCGCGATACGATCCTGCAACCACTTGACCGCCCTCTCCGCAGTGCTGTCCACCCCGCCCGAATCGGCTAGTGAAAGGAGCTTCTCTCGAATACTGATCAGCGCCTGCTTGTCGCCCAGGTCCGAGAGAGATACATGTGAAATGGTGGCAATCCCGAGGAAGACCGACTTCGTCATCTTGAGATGCTCCTCGGCGAAGATGGGCTCGCGATTCTTGAGTGAGGGGAACTCATGGGTGACGTCGCGCGCGTCGGTCCTATCGAAGATGCGCACATATTCCTTCGCGCTGTCGAAGCTGCGTTCAACCTCAAAATTCCGGCCGGAATCAAGCGAATAGACGATTCGGCCGCCGTATCCGTTTCGCGCCGCCCAAGGCATGCGCAACTCGTTGGAGTCCTCATATAGACGGCGGGTCGAGCTGCGCTTCTGCCCGTAGAGCATATCGCTGATGAAATACCGCAGCGTCGATTTGCCGCGCTCGTTCGGGCCTGCGATTACCTGCAAGCCCGGTGCAAGCTCCAACTCCTTGTCGATGAACAGACCATACCCGTCGATAAACAGATGCGAAAATCTCACGCTATCCTGTCCCCCCCGGCATGTTTAGTTAACCGCGCTCGAGCCCCATGATTTCCACCTCGCGTGCGCGAAAGGCGGCCACGCCCAGATGCCGTGCGCGCTCGAGGCGCTGCCGTTGGGCCTCGTCCACGGCCTCGATTTCATCGTTCAACTTCCGGGCAAACGCGCCGAGGCTCGTATCCTCTCTGGCCAGTTCCTCGTAATCCTCCACAGGCAGCGTCTTGTCCACCAGATACAGGTGCTCGAAGTCCATCGCCGCGGCATCGTAGACCAGGCCCATCTCGCTATGGATGGCCGGATCGAGGCTCCCCGTATAAATTATGCGCGCGATCTGGCGAACCTCCTCTTGCTGTGCGATGTTGCGTATCGCTTCGATTACGTCCTGTGCGGATTCAAACCCGTCACACTCAAGCCGGTGCGACGAATAGACGATGCGCGATGAAGGCACAGGCGTCACGCGGGTCTTGCCCTTTTTGATCTCCACTTCGAGATAGTGGCGCATACCGGTATCCCCCAAGCCGTGCCCCTCGGGAGATCCCGAATAATACATCGTCGTATTGAAATCGCCTTCGATGGGCGTGACAGAGTGAAAATGACCCAAGGCCAGGTAATCGAGGCCGTCCTGTGCGGCGTCCTTCGCATTGAACGGCGCATACTCCTCTTTGTCCGGCGGCTGATGCCCCCGCTCAGAGCCGTGGGCCACCGCGACATGCACATCGCTTCGTTGCCGCTTCGAAATCTGCAGCTCGCCAAATGGATTACGCGAAATATGCGGCGCGTCGAAGGCAAAGCCGTGGACAGTCATCGCGCCGTCATGGACCGAGTAGCCGATCCATTGGGGCTTGGAAAATATGAAGACGTTCTTCGGCCAAGTCTCGGTCGCGTAAGGCGAATCTGGCGTAAAAGGATCGCGATTGCCCGGCGCGATGAATACCGGCACTTCCGGAATGGACTTGAATTCGCTGAAGAGGAATTGAATCGTGTCGCGGCTCACGCGGTCATGTTCAAACAGGTCCCCAGCGATGAGCAGTCCGTCTGCGGGCCATTCGCCCGCGCGCTCGATAATGGCATGAAACCTATCGCGCAGGCTTTGGCGACGGCGGTTCCCGAAGCTGGACGGCATCCCTGAAGCCCGAAAGCATGTATCGAGATGGACGTCGGATGTGTGTATGAGTCGTATCACGCGCAGTACTCGCCCCGAATCAAAAAGTAGAGATACCCCTCGAAGCATGATCTTACTAGATTTGCCCGTCGAACGGAATAGGGAAGAGGATCCCGGTGCGGAGGGCGTGGACGCCCTGGGGGGGGTGCATGATACTATAGTTGCACGCAACGAGAAGCTGGGGGAACCTCCTATATGGGCCATATAGCGGCTTTCGGCCTCATATTGTTCTGTGTCCTGCCGGGCGAGGAGGCATACAAGTCCGGAAAGGATGCCGAACGCGAGGCACGATACGGCGAGGCCATTCACGCATATCGCGCCTGCGTGGACAGCCAAGGCCCCCTGGCGCCTTACGCCAGAATACGGGCGGCGGTGTGCCTGCGCCTGGGAGGCAAGCTGGACGGGGCCATCGACGAGCTGACGGCCGTAATCGGCGATTCGCCCGAAGGGCCGTGGATACCCCTGGCTGAGCACGAGTTGGGCCAGAGTCATTACGCCGAGAGCAACTATGAAGTCGCGGCCGTTCATTTTGAACGGGCGGAGAGTACGCCGGTCAAGCTCTGGTGGCTCGACGATGTGCGCTGGACGGCGGCGGAAAACCTTCTGATGCTTCCAGCATCGCGCCCGCAGGCACTGACTTTTTTTCGTGCCGCAGCGGAGCGCTCTCCGTGGCGGCAGAAACGCAGCGCCGCGTCCTCGATTCTGATTTCTTTCGGCGATCCACATGATGTACTCGACGGAGCCATGGGACTCATACGATCACGGGCTCTTGATGAAGTGGAGACCGCCCTCAAGGAAGTGAAGGACGACGCATTAGAAATCGACGGTCTGGAGATCCGCTGGCGCTATGCCATGGGCCGACTGCTCATGGCGCGAAATGACTTACAAGAAAACGAAGGCGCCAAGGCGCTCGAAGTATTAACCAAGGAATTCTCCGGCGAGCCCTTGGCCCGGCAGGCGGTCAACGACCTAATTTCCCATAATCTACGGCGCGAGGATTTTGCCGCCGCCGAAGCGCTGCTTGCACGCCTGGAAGAATGGGACCCGCGCTCGAGCGAAAGTA
>JASJYE010000519.1 GCA_030123645.1 Candidatus Hydrogenedentota bacterium
TGCTTCCGCTGCAACTTGCGGGACGCTCGACGCGCAAGCAAGCTTGCGCACTCCGACCTAGAAATCCCGCCTTCGCGGAAATGACAAGCCCCAACATGTCATCCTGAGCGAAGCCGAAGGATCTCTTCAATAGGGGACCTTTCGGTACGAAGAGATCCTTCGTTTCCCTCAGGATGACGTGCAATGAGCAGATGACGTGAAGGAGATGTCAGCGCTCATCGGGAGGGACGAGGTCCTCCTCAGTCCGCGGACGCGCGGGAGCGCGACCCTCCCATTCGTGCCTCTGTGTCCTCGGTGCCCTCTGTGGCTCAATTGCCCGCCGGAATGGAAAATGCAGGGCGTCAGAGGCTCAGGGGAATGGGAATACCGTCGCCGTCGGAGTGGGTCGGGGCGTTTTCTTCCCAGACGCCGGGGACTTGCGCGTCGCAGTCGGGACAGTGGCTGCCTTTCATGAGGTTTCGTGTGACGTAGAAGCCGCGCCGCTCGATGAGGGTGGCGTTGCAGGACGGGCAATGCGTGTGTTCGCGATCGCCGAAGCCGCCGGGGATGTTGCCGGGGTAGATGTAGCGCAGTCCGGCCGCCTTGCCGAGGTCGTAGGCGCGCATGAGCGTGGCGACGGGTGTCCGGCCGGGGTCCTGCATGTTGTAGTCGGGATGGAAGGCCGTGACGTGCCAGGGGATGTCCGCAGAGATCCCGGCTAGGAACTCGGCGATGGAGTTCAACTCGTCATCGCTGTCGTTGAAACCGGGGATCACGAGCGTGACGATCTCGACCCAGAACCCCATGTCATACAGCCGCTCGACGGTCTCCAACACGTTCTTGAGCGTGCAGCCGAGTTTGCGGTAGCTCTTGTCGTTGAAGGTTTTTAGGTCGACCTTGTACAGCGAGACGTAGGGCTTGATGTATTCCAAGACTTCCGGCGTCGCGTTGCCGTTGCTGACGAAGCCGCACACGAGGCCCGCCTCGACGGCCCGCTCGAAGACCTTCACGGACCAGTCCGCCGTGATCAACGGTTCGTTGTAGGTGCTGACGACGACCGGCGCGCCGTGCTGCAAGGCAAGGTTGACCAGTTGACCCGCATCGCAAAAGCGCGGCATCGCCACGGCGTCGTCGTCGCGCAACGCCTGGCTCGTGACCCAGTTCTGGCAATACGAACAATGCAGGTCGCAGCCCATCATCCCGAACGACAGCGCGTCCCGCCCCGGATACGCGTGATAAAACGGCTTCTTCTCGATCGGGTCGATCTGCAGGCCCGCCACATAACCGCCCGGCACGCGCAATTCGCCGCCCTCATTGAAGCGCACACGGCATACCCCCGCCCTGCCGGGCCGAATCAGACACCGGTGCCCACACGCCACACATCGAAACGCGCCGTCCTTCTCAGGCAAGGTAAGCTCCCGCGCGCCGGAAATGGTGTTTTCGCCCAGGAGTTCTTTGAGGGACTTAGTTTCAGAGAGCATGAAGGCGTCCTCGAACCGCGCCGGGTATGCGATTCTCTTGAACGCTATTCATTATATCACTTCATGGAACTGCCTGTCCTCGGATTAGACGGATCGCACGGACTTCCGCTCGCCGTCATTGCGAGTTAGAACCCGCTACGCGGGAAATTGGGA
>JASJYE010000520.1 GCA_030123645.1 Candidatus Hydrogenedentota bacterium
AGCACATGATCGAAAGCGATCTGCTCGGCCACGGCTTCATGGAAGATCACACTGTCGGCTTCGACGCGCTGAAGGAAGCGCTCGACGGACAGACCTGGGACCTACTCGAGCGGCAATCCGGCGTTCCGCGATCCGAAATGGCGGAACTTGGCGACCGCTTAGGCGCGGCGGACAAGGTGGTATTCGTGTGGAGCATGGGGATCACGCAGCACGAGTGCGGGGTCGAAAACGTCCGGGCGATTATCAATCTGGCGCTGACGAAAGGCTTCTTGGGTCGCGAGGGCTGCGGCCTCATGCCGATTCGGGGGCATTCGGGCGTGCAGGGCGGCGCAGAGATGGGCGCGTATTCGACGGCCTTTCCTGGCGGGCTCGCAGTAAACGAGGAGAACGCCGCGAAGCTCGGGGCGCAATGGGGCTTCGAAGTGCCGGCCTTGCCGGGCATGACCGCGCCGGAAATGATCGATGCTGCGCATGAGGACGCCCTGGATGTCTTGTTCTCGGTCGGCGGGAACTTTCTCGAGGTGTTGCCCGATCCGGATTACGTCGCCGAAGCGCTCGGGAACATTCCGTTGCGTGTTCACATGGATCTCGTCGTAACGAAGCAGATGCTGCTGGAACCGCGTGACACGGTGCTGCTGCTTCCGGCGGCGACACGCTACGAGACGCCGGGCGGCGTGACGCAGACGAGCACGGAGCGGCGTGTGATATTCAGCCCTGAAATTCCCGGCCGGCGCATCGGCGAGGCGAGGCCCGAGTGGGAGGTCTTTCTGGATTTGGCGCGCCGTGCGATGCCTGAGTTTGCTGACGAACTTCAGTTTGAGGATACAGCGGCGGTACGGCGCGAGATTGCGAAAGTTGTGCCGTTCTACAAGGGAATCGAAAGGCTGGAGAATACCGGAGACCAGTTCCAGTATGGCGGCGACCACCTGTGCAAGGATTGGCAGTTTGACACCCCGGACGGCAAGGCGCATTTTTGCGCGGTCGAGCCGCGTGCGGAGCCGCTGAAAGAGGGCGAATTCATCGTTACGACACGCCGGGGCAAACAATTCAACAGCATGGTGCAGGAAAAGCGCGATTCGCTAACCGGCGCCCTGCGCGATGCGGTATTCATGTCGGCGGAGGACGCGGAAAGCCTGGCATTACAGGAGGGTGACGCGGTAGTACTCCAGAGTGCAGCGGGCGCCTACGAGGGACGGGTATACCTCGCGCAGGTGAAGCAGGGAAGTCTCCAGGTCCATTGGCCGGAAGCAAATGTCCTGATGGACCGTTCCAAACGGGCGGCTATCGCGGGCGTGCCCGACTACAACGCCGTCGTTCGTATCGAAAAGGCATTGAAATAAATGGCGAAGACACGACGTCAGTTGGACAGTTTCCAAACCAAAAGCCAATGTCATCCTGAGCGAAGCCGAAGGATGACATTGAGAGGAGTAGTCCGCTGTTTCTAGGACTAACTCTCGACCTTTTCATTGCGAGTGAAGCGTGGTAATCTCGCCCACGCACGTCTCCGCCTCAATCCAGAACTCCCGTAGGATGGGCTTCAGCCCATGCTGCCAACTACTCCATCCACTTGTTGAACTCGGGCTGCCGTTTCTCGCGCCATGCGGCGACGCCTT
>JASJYE010000191.1 GCA_030123645.1 Candidatus Hydrogenedentota bacterium
GACTACGGGGTCGTTATTCTCGATGGCGCGATGGCCACAGAACTCGAAGGGCGGGGCGCGGTGCTCGAGGATTCCCTCTGGTCGCCGAAAGTCCTTCTCGAGTCGCCTGAACTGATTCGAGAGCTCCACTACGATTACTTCGCGGCGGGGGGCGGACGTGGCCATCACGGCGAGCTACCAGGCGACCTTCCAGGGCCTGGCGCAACACGGTCTCTCGCGAGCTGAGGCATCGGGACCTCATACGGCTTAGCACACAATTGGCCCGGGAGGCGCGTGATGCGTTCTGGGAGGAGCCGGCACATCGTCACGGGCGTCTCTGCCCACTGATTGCGGGGTCTGCGGAATGTTACGGGGCCTATCTCGCCGATGGATCGGAATACCGGGGCAACTACGGCCTCAGCCGTGGCGAACTGGTGGAGTTCCACCACGGCAGGCTCGAAGTGCTGCCGCAGGCGCATCGCGACGCCGATGCAGGTTTTCTTCATGGCGGGCGCGTCTTTGACGCCGTCACCCATTGACACAACGCGCGATTGGCTTTATTCCGAATTTCCCTTTTGGAAAAGTCATCTTGAGATCCGCCGGAATCATTTAACTCTATGAACAAACGGTGTCGTGAGGATGATGACACAAAACAGCATGAATACCGATGGGTGATATGAAATAGACCGCCTGGAAGGTCAAATGACGGCTTGATAGCGCTTATTGCTTCGATTATGCTGCTCCGACCCATCGGCGGTGGTCGCGGGCGGGTCTGGATGGGAAATCCCGGGCGGGAAGTATCGGATAAGCGTGAGGAGGAAGAGCTGTGGCCGTGCAAGGCGTGGAGCGGAGCGATAACGTGGAGCAGAGCGATAGAGAGAAGATTGATTACGCGAAGCTGTTGTCGATTGGGTCGCTCCATATGGGGCAGTATTTTCCTATGGGCTTTGGGGGCATCGCCCTACCGGCGATCCTGCGCTCGGTGGGGATGCCGCTCTCGATGATGTGGTTGCTGGGCCTCCCGACGATACCGCGGTCCTTTAAGTGGTTGATGGCGCTCGTGGTGGACAATTACGGGAGCCGGCGAATCGGCATGCGCAAGACCTGGATCATCCCGTGTACGCTGCTGGGGGCGTCCCTCTACTACGCAATCTCGTACCTGCCACCCACCATGGCAACGATTCATGTAATCGTGGCGATACTGGTGCTCAAGTCGATCATTATGGGGGCGCAGGACATCGCAGTCGACGCCTTCGCGGCAGAGAACATGAACGATGCCGACCGGGCCACCGGGACCTCGATCATAAATTTCATGGCGACGATCGGGGGGTTCCTCGGAGGCTCACTCATGGGGGCCTACGACATCCTGGGTTGGCGTTGGACGATGACTATCGCCGCGACGCTGCTGATACTTGCCGTCCTTCCCGCGGTCATTCGCAAGGAGCCCCCTCCGCCACCCGCGAGCGAAATGCGCAGAAAGCGCGGCGAACGTCCCAGCCTTATTAAGGCGCTAAAGCGCCACGATTCCTACTACATCATACCGTTCCTATTCGCCTTCGGGTTCGCAGGCACATTCATGGGCGCGATGTTCACGCTGTTTCTCGTCGACATGGGTGTCCCCCTCCCGAAAATTGGGGGCATCCTGCCGGTTGCGGGACTAATTGGTTCGGGTGGTGCGGCGTTTGCGACGCCCGTCATCGTGAAGCACCTGGGTCTCAGGGGCGCGGGCATCGTGGGTATGTGCTTCCTGCCAATCGAAGGGCTCACCTTCGCGTGGCTATCGCACAGCGGGGAACTGCCAGGGTTCTTCGCGCTAACCGCTCTGTGTTCAGTACTGTTCTTTACGACAGGTATATATGGCTATGCCGTAAGCATCTCCCGATTTCGCTGGGCGTCCAAGGCGCAAGCCGGCACCGATTACAGCCTGCAATCAAGCCTCTGGAATCTCGGCGTGTATGCCGGCGGTGCCACAGCCGGATTCGTCGCCGAATGGTTTGAATACACCGTTTACTACCTCATTGCAGCGGTAATCGCGACAAGTATCGCCCTCTGCTACGTACTCATGTTCAACCACGTCGAGCGATTGGTCCAGGTCCGCGAGCAGGTGGAATTGGAGGACCTTGCGCCTTCTGAAGAGGCGGGCGCTGAGTAGATGTTGAAGGCAACGCTCTTTGCCCTTATCATGGTGAAAGGTGCTAGCGGTGGTCCAAATGGGAAATCTCGGTTTCGCTAGCATCTGTTGCGGAAACATACTATTCATGTCATTCCCGCCTCCGCTGGAATGACCGGAGGAGGGTCTTCTTCTCCTTGTAGCTTTGCGGAACAGGAACTAGCTGGAGCTTCTGCAGATCCGGGTGGATTTGGCTCGCCCTCTGCCGATTTTCTGTGTCATTGAAACGGGTGCCGAGGCCCCGTCACAGGAGACGAATTATGATGCAACGCATCCCGTATCGTATCGCCGCGCTTGCGGTGGCAATCCTGATGCTTGGCGCGCTATCAGGCTGCGCCTCGACGGACCGACCGCCGGCCGGCCTAGACCTTGCCGTGGCGGAACCTGAGGCGCCTGAACAGCTTGAGGTGCTCGAGGCTCTTGAGCAAGCGCCCTCCGAGGTCACGGCGGCGCCGGAGGTCGCCATGTGCTACCTGGGGCTGGAGTTCAGCAGCGAGACGCTGTGGGCGACGACGGTACGGGTCGATGTGGACGGAAAAATGATGGCGCTTGTGGGGGCGGGCGACAAAACGATCCTGCAGCTCACGGAGGGTATGCACGGCGTCTCCGTTGCACATCCGAAGGCATCGAAGAAGAAGCGGGAAAAGAACAAGTTCGCGGTGGAATTGAAGCCCTTTGCGTATACCAAGATAATGATCGAAGAGGCGACGGGAAAGAAATCCAAGAAGCGTTTGATCGTGCGCGTGCTGGAGGATGGCGAGGAGATCCGCACGCGAACGATTGAATTGTGAGTCGACGCCTATTTGTCATCGATAGCGAAGCAAAGGATCTAAGGGGAAGCGGCGTTCACCTCGTGCCGAGGTAGATTCTTCGCTTCACTCAGAATGGCCTTGGGTCGCAGGCCGTCTCCGATCCTTGGGCCATCTGTGGCTTCTAGAGATTCCGGCCTTCGCCGGAATGACGACGTGGAGGAACGCGACGCAGCGGGTCCCTCCCGTTGCATCGATCCGGAGGCTCGGGCCGGCAGGAGATGCTTGAGAACCTTGTAAATCGCTACCTGCGATAAGGGAGAGGAATTGGGACATGGCGAGGCATGTAACGTTATTCACGGGACAATGGGCGGACCTGCCCATCAAAACGCTCGCGCCGATGGCGAAGTCCTTCGGCTACGACGGCGTGGAGCTGGCGTGTTGGGGCGATCACTTCGACGTCGATCGTGCCGCGGAGGACGTGGGGTATTGCGAGGATCTCAAGGCGATGCTGGGCGAGCACGGCCTCGGCTGCTGGTCGATCTCGAACCACCTCGCCGGACAGCTCGTGTGCGACCTCAATGATGAGCGCTCGGACGCCTTCGCGCCTGAGGAACTGGCGGGCGACCCGGAAGGCAAGCGCGCGTGGGCGGTGGAGACGATGAAAAACACGGCGCGCGCGGCGAAGAACCTCGGGGTCAGCGTCGTGAACGGCTTCACCGGTTCGTCGATCTGGCATATGTTGTATTCGTTTCCGCCGGTGTCAGACGCAATGATCGACCGGGGCTACGAGCAGTTCCGTGAACTGTGGACGCCCATCCTTGATGTGTTTGATGAGTGTGGCGTGAAGTTCGGGCTGGAGGTCCACCCGACGGAGATTGCCTTTGACATCTACAGTGCCCGGCGCGCGCTCGAAGCGATCGGCAACCGAGAAACCTTCGGCTTCAACTTCGACCCGAGCCACCTGATTTGGCAGGGCATGGATCCGGCCAAGTTTATCGAGGAGTTCCCGGACCGCATTTACCACGTGCATATGAAGGACGCAGCGACGACGCTGGACGGGAAAACGGGGCTGCTGGGCTCGCACCTAAATTTCGGGGACGCGCGGCGCGGCTGGGACTTCCGCTCGGTCGGACGCGGCGACGTGGACTTCGAGGAGATCATCCGCGCGCTGAACCGCATCGACTACCAGGGCCCGCTGTCGGTCGAGTGGGAGGATTCGGGCATGGACCGTGAACACGGCGCGCGGGAGTCCTGCGAATATGTGAAGAACATCGACTTCGAGCCCTCGGACATCGCCTTCGACGCGGCCTTCGAAGAGTAGAAGGACGTATTCATGGGACAACTGAAGCGTAATCTGAAAATGGGAATGATTGGCGGCGGTCCGGGCGCGTTTATCGGCGAGGTACACCGGAAAGCAGCGCGTATGGACGGCGGTATCGATCTGGTGGCGGGGTGTTTCGACATCAACCCGCGCAAGTCCAAGCAGATGGGACGCGAGCAAAACTTGGACCCCAAACGCGTGTATTCCACCTACACGGATATGCTCGAGAAAGAGTCCAAGCTGCCCCTAGACGAGCGGGTCGACTTCGTGTCGGTTACCACGCCGAACAATTGGCACTTCCCTATCGCCCGCGGTTTCCTGCAGGCGGGTTTCCACGTCATCTGTGAAAAACCCATGACCTTTGACGTGAAGGAAGCTCGGCAGCTCAAGAAGATAGTCCAGAAAACCAGAAAAGTCTTCGCACTGATGCACATCTATACGGGCTATCCCATGGTCAAGCTGGCCCGGGACATTGTGAACCAGGGCGGCCTGGGCACGATCCGCAAGATCATCGTGCAGTATCCCCAGGGCTGGCTGTCCACGGACCTGCGCAACCAGCAGGCCGCTTGGCGCGTCGACCCTAAGCAGAGCGGGGCCGGCGGATGCATTGGCGATATCGGGACGCACGCGGCGAATCTGGCCGAGTACGTCACGGGTCTGCGAATCACGCAGCTGTGGGCGGACCTCTCGACCTTCGTCAAGGGCCGGAAGCTGGACGATGACGCGAACGTGCTGCTGCATTTCCAGAAGGGCGCAAAGGGAATCCTGCACGCCAGCCAGATTTCCGTCGGCGAGGAGAACAACCTCGCGATTTGGGTCTATGGCGAGCAGGGCGGACTCGAGTGGCGCCAGGAGCATCCGAATTACCTGCACGTGAAGTCGCCGGACGGACCGGAGCAGGTCTGGAAACGCGGGAACGACTACGTCGAGGCGAGAAGCCCAGCCGCGGGCCGGGCGACCCGTATCCCATCCGGGCATCCCGAGGCCTTCCTGGAGGCCTTCGCGAACGTGTATGCGAATGCGACGGACACCATCCGCGCGCGAATCCTCCGCCAGCGGCCCGACCCGCTCGCGCTCGATTTCCCAACGGTGGACGACGGCCTCCGCGGCATGCTGTTCATCGAGACGGTCGTAAAGAGCAGCAAGTCGAAACAAAAGTGGACCAAAATGCCCAAGGTGTAAATGGCCGTTTCAGAAATAACGAACCAATTAACCCGCATCGCTCACAGCCCATTGGCGATTCGCCGCGCTTGCTAAGTTATTCTGCGACAGTACATTAGGCAGAGGAATAGCCGGAACCACCGGTTTGGTATTAACGAT
>JASJYE010000521.1 GCA_030123645.1 Candidatus Hydrogenedentota bacterium
GTTGGCAACAGCTACTTCCTGTTCCTAAAGCCACCGCGCCGGTCTTCGACTCTACGTGCGCCACGTGGTACGACGCGCTTAAGCACCGCAGAGGAAGAGCGTCTGGTCCTCACGGACGCCCCCTCCTCACAGCGTTGTTCGAAGATCCGCCATTTACTGTTGACTTCTGTATGTGGGAATCTGGGTTGCATGTAACCATTCCTCGTTTTCCGGTGTATAGGGGGTAGAAACCTTAGGTCGCGGGATTCCTTCCCGCTAGATAAAACAACCTTGCAAAGCCGCGCTGCACATCCGAACACACGGTTTCCCGGTCGCACAATCCGCACTTCAAAGGCTACTGCCCGGTTTGTACCCGCTGTGAATATATCGGTTGAGTGAAGGTAGAGTAGATAGTACTATGGCCGGGCTCGATGGGAGTCTGAGGTGACGACACCGATCGGGCTCGACTGGAGTCCAAGGAAGCGACGTCCCAGGTCGGAGGACGCCAATCGCGAGATATGGATATTGTAATAGAAGGACTTAGCAAGCAATATCGCCGCGGGATGGTGGGCCGTCTCAAGGGCCGCGGGGAATCTGCCCGGAAGGCGCTTGATGGAATCGATCTGCGAATCTCGACCGGCACCTTTGGGCTATTGGGGCCGAACGGCGCGGGAAAAACCACGCTTATGCGTATCCTGGCGACGCTGCTGTCGCCGACCTCCGGCCGGGTAGTGGTCGATGGCGAGGATATGCCCGCATGCAATGATAAGGTCCGCCGGGCCCTAGGGTATCTGCCACAGGATTTTCACGCATATCCGAATCTGAAGGTCAAGGAGTTCCTCGACTACATGGCCGTCATGCGCGGCATGCTCAGTCCTAAGCAGCGGCGAGCGGCGGTCGAGCTCGTCATGGAAACGGCCGGACTGACGGAGGTCAGTGGGCGGCGCATCAAGAAGCTGTCCGGCGGTATGCACCGGCGGGTGGGGGTAGCGCAAGCGCTGTTGGGTCCACCGGAGCTGCTGATCATCGATGAACCGACGGTCGGGCTCGATCCCGAGGAACGAATCAAGCTCAGGGCCGAGCTGGCCCGGATTGGCATAAACTGCACAATCATTTTCTCAACTCATATCGTCGGCGATATATCGAGTAGTTGCGAGCGGATGGCGATTCTGGACGAAGGCCGGATCGTCTTCGATGGGTCGCCCTCGACGCTCTTGTCCGATGCCGAAGGCCACACATGGGAATTTTCCATCGGGGAAGAAGAACTCGATGCGGTCAAGGCGCGGCACCGGATCGTTCGCACCGTGGCGGCAGGCAATGAACTGAAGATACGGGTGGTGGGGGAGCGGCCTCCGCGCGACGGTGTCACAGGGGTATCGCCAACTCTTGAAGACGCCTACGTACTGATCATGGGCGATCGGCTCGACGAAGCCGGGGAGTCCATTACGGCAGGGGCTGTGGCATGATGGCGTATCTCTGGCAATTGCTGCTCGTGGTGAAGCACGAGACAAAAATGGTCCTTCGCTCGTGGCCGTTCAGGATAGTATTGTTTCTGTGCTTCGCCGTGGCGGTTCTGCAGATGGGAAGCATGATCGCGCTTATTCATTTTGTGTCGGC
>JASJYE010000008.1 GCA_030123645.1 Candidatus Hydrogenedentota bacterium
GTGTTGCGCATGGTGCGAAAGATAAGCTGTGTGCAGCGCTCGTCGTTCTTGATCATTTCCTGCTTGACGTTGATGTGCACCGGGGATTCCTTGGTGCACATGAACCGGGTCCCCATGTTGATTCCGTGGGCGCCCAGCGCGAGTGCCGCGACGAGTCCCCGCCCGTCGCCAAACCCCCCCGAGGCTATCATCGGAATAGAAATCTTGTCCGCTGTGGCCGGCAGAAGGATCAGCGCGGGAATGTCGTCTTCGCCGGGATGGCCCGCGCATTCGAAGCCGTCAACACTCACCGCGTCGCACCCGATTCTTTCCGCCGTCACGCAATGGCGCACGGAGGTGCATTTGTGGATGACCTTGATGCCGGCCGCTTTCATCGCGGGCAAGTGAGGTTCGGGGTTGCGCCCGGCCGTCTCGATTATCTTGATGCCCGATTCGACCATTACTTGAATGTACTCATCATAGGGCACAGGCTTGAGCGTGGGGAAAATAGTAAGGTTCACGCCAAACGGTTTGTCGGTCATCTCGCGGGTGCGCGCGATTTCTTTTTCCAGATCCTCGGGGGTCGGTTGGGTCAACGCGGTCAAAAAGCCGAGCGCGCCAGCATTCGCCACCGCGGAGATCAGCTCGGCCCGGCCCACCCACTGCATCCCCCCTTGCACGATGGGATGCTCAATTCCAAACTCTTCGGTAAAGCGTGTCTTCAGCATTGGATCCTCCTCGCATTCTCTTCGCTATTGATTCGACCTATCCCCGCGCTGAACGAATCTCAAGTTGCCTTGGATGGAGCGTTGAACCACTTCGCCCTGCGCGGGCCCTCTACAGTAGTGCAAATCGGACCTCCGAGTCCATGCTCTCGGAGAGAATCCGCCAGGCGGCCGGCGGGTTCAGGTCCGTCTATCTATCAACCACATGGGTGGTGCCTGGATTTGCTTGCGTGTGGTCAAAAACTCAGCCGAGGCTCAAATTCCTTGTCTTGTAATGCATAAGATACTTGGGCGTGCGAGATTTCGAACGACATGCGCCATGAAGCGCCGCTTGCATGGCCCACGCGCAGCATCACTCAATCCCGTTCCGCGCCACCGCGGGTTTTCGGAAAGTCCGCTGTTTCGCGGCATCACTCCACAAGGGCGAAGGCCTTCTTCATGGCGTCGATCGTGCGCTTGAGCGCTTCGTCGTCGTCCATGGCGTATAGCTCGTCGGAGAAGGGTTCGGCCATGATGGAGCCGTCGAAACCGATCTGGATCAGGGCGTCAAGAAAACCTTTGTCGTCGATCACGCCGGTAGTCGCCGGGAGCTTTCGTCTGTTGTCAATCTGAGCGTCGATGTCGACGCCCGCGGGCGCGTCGTTGAGATCGCAGGAGATAACGTCCTTTCCCTCCAACGCGAGAATGTCGTCCACCGATTCGCGGGCGCAATACCAGTGCCATGAGTCGAGCACGAGGGCCACGTTGTCTTGACCGGCGGCGGCGATCAACTCCCGCGTCTCCGCCATCGAGTGAACGAAGGAGTGCCGTCCGAGTGTCCACAACGTCTTGGGCCCGAGGTATTCGAGGCCGAAGCGCAGGCCGTAGCCATCCAGAACTTTGCCGGCACGCCGGATACGGTCGGTGTGCAGCCTAAAATTATCCAGATAGTTCAGGTCTTGGCTAAACGACATTACGGCCGATTTCACCCGGGTCACGCCCGCGGCTTGCCACGCCTTTGCCGGCGCTTCCAACCCGGAAAGCTGGGTGGCGAAGGCGTCATCTGATTGCTCGCGAATATTTACCGGCGCGCCGGTAACCGCCCACTGCAATCCCCGCTCGTCCATCTCCGCCTTGAGTTCGTTGATTTCGCCGCCTGACATGCCGACCAATTCGCCGTGCTTCGGCTCGATGGACTCGAAGCCGTACTTCGTGGCCCAATCCAACTGTTGACGAATCGTGCCTTGAACGCCAATAGCGCCGCCCACGAGCGCTATGGTGAACTTCCGTTTGCCCTTGCCTGAGTCTTGCGCGCCCGCTACGCGGGCGGCCATGGCCGCGGCTGCCGCGCTCAACATAAACTCGCGTCGTGTCGCTTGTTTCATTTCTAGTCTCCGGACCTTAAATTGAATGACACCGTTATTCGGGCTATGAGAGATGCCATGGGCCTCTTCCGGCGCTTCCGAGAAGGTGGTTCGCCTGTTCGTCCCCGAGGATGCGCTCGTTTTTCCCGTCCCATCGGATGGGCCTCTCGATCCGGTAGGAAATGTTTGCAAGAATGCAGAGTTTTGCTATGTGGTGTCCCGCCTCGATGTCCATGTTCGTTTTCTCGCGACTCTTGATGCAGTCGAACCAGTTCTGATGATGGCCGGGACTCTTGAAAGCATGGTAGCCGCTGGATGGGGGCGTGTAATTCATCGCCTTCTCTTCGGTCTCGCAACGGCCGTCGCCGGCTCGGACGATGAGCTGGTCGCTGGACCCTTTGTAGACCGCCCCGAAACCCCAGTCCTTGCCGGTGAACTCGGGTCTAGTGCCCGGCTGCTCCCAAACGACTGTCAGGTCCGGGTTCTCGTATTCGTAGACGACTTTCATCTCGGTTGGACAATTCCACATGCCGCTTTTGGGCGGCTCTCCCGTGGCCGTTATCCGCACGGGATCGCGGTCGTCCAGATCGAGGCACCACGAAACGACACTCAGGACATGGGCGCCACGGTCGCGAATCTGCCCGCCCCCGAAATCGAGGAACCATCTGAAATTGATGTGTGCGCGGTCGGGGTTGTAGGGAACCCATTGGGCCGGCCCGAGCCACATGTCCCAGTCGAGCGTGGGCGGTGGCTCTTGATTCTTCGTGGGGTCGCCGCCCGTCGGGTTCTCGTAATGCCAGCATTCCACGCGGGATACGTCGCCGATTTGGCCATTGTGAATGTAGTTGCATGCGGCATAGGCCGCCGGGGTGGAACGGCCTTGGGAACCGACTTGTACAACGCGTTTGTAGCGTTTCGCGGCTTCCACCATGGCGCGTCCTTCCTCGACGGTTTTGCTGGCGGGTTTCTCGACGTAGACGTCTTTCCCCGCTTCGCAGGCATGGATAGCCATGAGGCCGTGCCAATGGTCGGGCGCGGCGATAATAACGGCGTCGATGTCGGAGCGATCGAGGACACGGCGGTAATCGTTGTAGCCTTTGGCTTTGCCTCCGGTGAAATCGATGCCCTGCTTGCGGTGGTTCTCGTCTACATCGCAGATAGCCGCGACGTTTACGTCGTCTCGCCCCGTGAGGAAATGGAGATGGACTTTGCCTTGGCCTCCAGCGCCTATGTGGCCGAGGACGAGCCGGTCGTTCGCGCCGGGGCGTCCGGCTTGGGCAAGTACGCCCGAGGGCAGGATAAGCGGCCCGGTGGCTGCTGCGGCGGTCGCCAAGAAACGGCGGCGCGTGAATCGCAAAGCGGATTTTGTATTCGATGACATGAGTTGACACCTCCTATGCGCAGGCATGCGCGTCTGTCTCCGCTGCGATCCCGATGGAAGCGCAGCGCGCCCACAATACTCCATCACAGCGGAAATATCTCTTTTCCGCGCGCCAGGGGCCTGCGCCTTCGCTTCGCGTCTGGCGTTGTCCCTCGTAAATACTCGCACGCATTGGCCCTAAGGCAAAAAAACCAGTCCAACTCCAGAAGCCCTTATATTCGCCACGTTGGTTATCCACAGGCGGCAGAGTCGGGCCTTTCGATCTTCAGCGTTGGGGTTTTGCCTGCGCGGAGCGGGCTACTCGAGTTCCAAATGCTTGGCGAACCAGTCCGCTGCCTCAGCGGATCCTTTCTCGAAGTGGTCCTCAATGTAAATATCGAAATGCCCGATATCCGGATATACGACCAGCTTTTTCGGACCCTTCAGGATTTCGTAGGCCGCCTTGCCCGCCTGATCATTGTTGATGAGTTCGTCGTTCTCCGCCAAGAGAAACAACACCGCCACCGTGTCGGGAATGTGCTTCACATAGTGATACGGCCGGTACTCTTGCGATGCCTGCTGGGTTTCGATATCCACCATGCGCGGGTCGGAGAAGCCTGTGCGCCATTCCCCGCCCTGGCCTTCCCGCGCCCGTTTGATGGCGTCCTTAATCGCGTACTGCGACATGGGCACCGGCCCCTCGGACTTGCCGTAGCCGTTTAGGCCCGTGACTTGCGAAACGGCGGCCTTTACCCGCGAATCGATCGAGGCCACCGTCAACACGTGTCCCCCGGCGTAGCTCGATCCCCAGATGCCGATGCGATCGGGATCCACGCCCGGCTCGCCCTGGATATAGGAGATGGCGTTTCGATAATCCTCCACCTGCTTCCACGGCAGGAGCCGCGTCCGCTTGATCCGAACCCGCATGGTGCGCTCTTCGAAACGCACGCTATCGTCATTGCTGCCACTATCGAGCATGGTGGCGAAACCGTCGCTGCCGCCCCAGCCCCGGTAGTCGATGGCCATCGCCACAAAACCCCGCGCCGCAAAGCGCGCGCCGAATTTCTTAATGCTCGCCGTAGTCCCGGTCCACCCTTGGCCCACGACGATGGCCGGCGTTTTCCCCGCTGGGTCGAATCCCTTCGGATAGAACACCTTTGCGTAACAGCCCACGCCATCGCTGTAATATGTGACGTCTTTTTCTGTGACGCCATCGGCCAAGGCGTATCGCCGGTGCTCTTCCGGTATGCCGCTGTACTTTGACTGCGCGGCCGCGTTATGCGCGATGAATGCTGCGCAAACGAAGGCCAGTACCCACCAGGCTTTACCTTTCGTAGTCATGACCGGTCTCCTCACAATTTCGTAGCCCACGAACACAGTTGCGCTCATTCTACTCAACAGGCAAGTCCTTTGCCAATTCATTTGCGCGTGACCTGCCCGGCCTGTTTCAGCACCAGCCGCTCACTCATCGTTCTTACAGAAACCAGTTTCAAGGTCGATTATTCTCGTCTCACTTGGGTGGGATGACCTGGATACTGAGGCCGCGTGGTTTATCCGGCGTACCGTGCTGACAAGAATCTTGCCACCTATGCTGCCCGAACTTGCCATTTCCCATGAGATATCGGATTTGGGTACCCAGAAAAGTCATTGGAATCAAAGGTCTTGTCCTGTGCGGTGAGTCTGGCACAGATAATGCTCCTGGTTAAGTCAGTGCAAAGGTCGTTGCGATGCCTTCGGGCATGATGACCTGTGAGGCCGGTTTTAGAGCTGCGCAACCTCCATGTTTCTTTCGAATTGTGCGCCCTAAACGGGTTCACGGGATCGCAATACCACGGCCATCGAAAACTCGTGAATCCACGAAAGGAGGCTAAGGAGATGATGGCATCCACACATGAGAACGAAGACATACCGGCGGCAGAAAACGTCGCCCCCGAGACTGATTCGAAGCCTTCAGAAATTTCACTCGTGCGCTTCAAGAAGCACAAGAGCACCACCGTGGGAACGATATTGTTTCCTAACTTCACCTCATCGAAGCAAATGGACGGATTCCGCAGTGAGGTGACAAGTTATCTCCGAAAGCATCCCGGCGTTCATCTGCTGCTGGATTTCCATAGGGTAGAGCATCTCACGGTTGGCGCGCTTACTGAACTGCTCAAAATCCGGCGGGTAGCCGAAAGCACCGATGGCAAGATCGCCCTGTGCTCACTCCGAGAGAATGTGCGGCGCGTATTCGAGATTACAAGCCTCGATGAGGAATTCCACATCTATGACTTCTGTGTTCTAGCCCGGCGGGCTCGAGCGACGCCGCATGGCACCGAACCGCACGCGATGTAGTGCCCGCATCCAGAGCGAGCGATCTTGTGCGGCCGGGCATGACCGTGGCCACGACAGGGAACTTCCGTTCAATCGAGACCACAGCCGATCTCTAAACGGCCGGGGGTCGCGAGCGGCCCGCAAAACACTCGCGTGGCGGCCTCAATTCCGCTATGATGAACCCGCTGTTTCTCTGGCCCTACGGTTTAATTTCAGCACAGTGAGGGTTCTATCATGCGCACAGATATGGAGCAGGTCGAGTCCAAGGACGTTTCCGGCAATCGGGGTCGCCCTTCGCTGTGGGGCGACCTTCGAAGCCGGGTCCTTGGCGCGATGTTACTGATTTCCGTTCTACCGATGATCCTAGTCGCTTATCAGGGTTATCACTGCGCAAGGCAGGCGGTCGTCGAACATGTACACATGCACCTTGTCTCCGTGATCGAGGCCCGGCGAGCCCTGTTCAATGAATGGCTGAGAGAGCGGAAGAGTGAAATTGAGCGCCTGGCGTCTCTGGCGAGTGTGAGGGAAGGCCCCGCGAAACTTTCAGCCGGAGCTGTCGAAAAAGTGCCGGAGATTCTCAAGACCTCGTTGAAGGAGGTCCACGATAGCACGGAATCCTACGAGAGCCTTAGGGTCTACGATCTCGCCTGGAACATGTCCGCGACGGCCAGCACGCCGAATCGCGACGATGCGGTGTTCATAACGGAAGACTTCAAGACAAGACTGGCGCGCTCCGATGGTTTTGTCTTTGGGAAGGTCCACTCACACGCGCCGCAGGAAATTGGCATGCACGTCGGCTATCCGCTGAGCGACGCGGCTGGAGAACGTGCCGGATACATCGTCGCCAACTTAAACCTTTCCACCAGTCTCGATCCGCTTCTTCAGGAGCGCAGTGGGTTGTGGCGGACCGGGAAGGTCTATATTACGTCACCTGAACTGTACATTCTCAGTCAACCCTTCGGTTCTGAAGCACCGGTCGCGATGGGCGAAAAGACGAGTGTTGCCATACTTGAATGCGTGTCGGCCGAAGATCCGCTTGTTCGCGAATATCCGGACTACATGGGCCGCTCCGTGCTCGGCACGGCGATGCCGCTGCCACTCAACGACTGGATTCTCGTGGCCGAGATGGACACGGCCGAGGCCCTGGTCTGGGTAGACAGACTGCTGCTCCGCTCGACGCTAACCGTGTTGGTAACACTGGTGATTGTCACGGTGACTTCTCTCTGGATTTCCGGCTTGCTCGGAAATCCCTTAAAGGAACTAGCCCGGGTCGCGCACCGTATTCGAGACGGCCAAGTAGATGAGCGGGTAGTGCCCATGAAAGGAACCGAAGCGGAAGAAGTAGGACAAGCCTTCAATCTCATGCTCGATGATTTGCGCTTGAAACAGGAGGAGTTGATCCGAACGGCGACGCTGGCCTCCGTGGGTGAACTCAGCACGAGCATCGTGCACGAGATGCGCAACCCACTGTCTTCCATCAAGATGAATCTCCAGGCCTTGTGCTCGCTCGTGAAGGATGACGACGAGTACCGTGAAGTGGCCGATATCGCACTCGAGCAGCTCCTACGGGTCGAGACGATGCTTAGCGATCTGCTCAGCTATGGCCGCCCCATTCAATTGCACAAGGAAGCCCTTAGCTTCGCAACCTTGGTGAAAGCGGCGATGGACGTGGTGGCCGATCTCGCACGCGAGAAGGATATACAGATTATCGTCGACGACAAGTCGCCGGAGATACGACTGGACGTCGATCCGGAACAGGTATGCCGTGCTCTCACTAACCTCGTCATCAATGCTATTCAGGCCTCCGGTCCAGGAGGTGAAATCGTGCTGAGCGCGGCGGTGCTGGAAGCGAATCCAGACTACGTCGAAGTCCGCGTGCTCGATGACGGGCCGGGATTCTCCAAAGAGACCCTGGACAAGGTTTTCAAGCCGTTTTTCACCACGAAGCCCACGGGCACAGGACTAGGCCTGACGAATGCCAAGAAAATCGTCGAGCTCCACGGCGGTGAGATCGGCGCACGAAATCGCGAACGGGGCGGGGCGGAATTTTACTTTACACTTCTCGTCACCGGGGCCGCGCGGCCGCTACCCGCCCTGCAACCCTCCCCGGTCGTTTCCGCCTCCTAAGCGCCGTTGCGACCCGGGGAGCTCTGGCGCGCCCGCTTGAAACAAGCGGGAAGATGGCGCCTGAGTCCCGGGTATGAGGCAAGCACCAATGATAACCAGCCATTGGTTAGCCTCTGACCACCAAGGGCGAGTTGACCGATCTCGTGACCTGTGTTAGTCTTTGAACGCCAGTAACTAACACGAATTCTAAGGCATTGGCATACCAATTGCTCTCCTCCAACGTCCCTAAGAGAGCCAAGGCCTCAGGAGGCTTGTCAGGGTCTTGTCGTTGAGCAGGCGCGGCGATAGGGGCGCGTCGACCCGGGGTTTTCCCGGCAATTTACCGGAAACCACACGGTCTGGATGATCACTCATGCAGATACTCGTAATTGACGACGACCATGCCCTCTGCCGCACGCTGCAGATTCACTTGGAACGAGCGAACCACACCGTGGCCGTTGCCTTCTCCGCCCGCGAGGGGATCGAAGCGCTCGAATCGAAGCCCATCGAAGTCGTTTTTATCGATCTGCAGTTGCCCGACTTCTCTGGTCTAGATGTCCTCCGCAGGCTCGAAGAGATCGAGAGCGAGCCCTTCGCCGTGATGATCACCGGGACGCAGGATACGAGAGCTACGATAGAAGCCGTGCGGCTTGGCGCCTTCGATTACCTTCGCAAGCCGCTCGATCTCGACGCGGTGCTCGTAACGATCGAGAAGGCTGCTGAGCGACTCAGGAAGCCTGTATCAAAGCAGGTAACGACCGTTGCCAGCGTAGAGGACGGGCCGCATGAAATCGTAGGTGCGAATCCGAAGATTATCGAAGTGCTCAAACAGGTGGCGCTGTGCAGCAAAAACCGCTTCCCCGTGTTGATCGAAGGGGAGAGCGGCACGGGCAAGGAGATGGTTGCCCGCGTATTACACGAGACGAGCACTCCCGGCCGCCCCTTCGTTGGTATCAACTGTGCCGCGATTGTTGCGACCCTACTGGAGAGCGAGCTCTTCGGGCACGAAAAGGGCTCGTTTACGGGGGCGGACGCCACAAAGATCGGGAAGCTTGAGGTCGCGGCTGACGGCACCATCTTCTTCGATGAAATCGGTGACATGTCACCCGACCTCCAAGCGAAACTCCTGAGGACGCTCCAAGAATGTGAGTTCGAACGTGTGGGTGGCACGGCGTCGCTGCCGCTCGAAGCTCGCGTGCTAGCGGCCACCCATCGCGACTTAAGGGCGCTGGTGGCTGAAGGCCGGTTTCGCGAGGACCTCTTCTACCGTCTTGCGGTTACGACCATTCACTTACCCCCCCTGCGCGAACGCCGCTCGGATGTTCCGCTCTTGGCCAGGCATCTCCTCGCCCAAGTCACCAAAGATCTCGACAAGACTGTCGAAGCGATCGAGGATGGCGCGCTCAGGCAACTGCAGACACATGATTGGCCTGGGAATGTCCGGGAGCTACGCAATGTAATAATGCGTGCGTGCGTGTTTGCGCGCACCGAAGTCATCACCAAGGATGATATCGTAAGTTCGATGGAAGGCGGTGTGCCTCGGAGCGTGGAGGCGCCCGCAGAGATTCCTACCTTACGAGAGGTAGAGAAGCGGCACATAGAGGTCGCCTTGCACCACACGGGCTGGAACGTAAGCCGCACTGCGGGTCTCCTGGGCATCTCGCGGGTGACGCTTCGCAAGAAAATCAAGGATTATCAAATCGCTCCCGAGTATCCGGTTGAGGCTAATCGAAACCGGAAGAGTTAACCGTTTCGGTGGTCAGGATCTGATCACTTGTTGTAGTCCAGAAACTCTCGCAATTCTCAACTGCCTGCTAAACGGGGGCTTAGAGCGCTTCACAAATTTGGCACGTTCTTTGCTACGCTATTTGCCAATCGTGACATTTCGAGAAGGAGCCAATGAGATGAAGAACGGAAAACGTGCGGCACTATTTATCGCCAAGCTCGTACGTGGAAGCGTTTGGGGGGGTGCAGCTCTTCTCATCCTCCTCGCCGGGGTAGGGGTGGGGTGGTTTTTAGCTCCATCGACGCCAGGCACTGAACCGGTAATGGATGAGCATGTCGCGACCGGGCAGGAGGAGATCTCGCACTGGACGTGCTCGATGCATCCTGAGATCAACCTTCCGAGGCCAGGTCAATGCCCGAAATGCGGCATGCCCCTCATTCCTGTCAAGAAGGGCAGTCAAGCCATGGGAGAAGGTTTCCGTACCTTCACGACGAGCGAATCCGCCAAGGCTCTGATGAACATCCAGACGATGCCGGTCGAGAGGCGCTTTGCTACGGCCGAGATCCGGATGGTGGGTAAGATCGACTACGACGAAACCAAGCTCGGGTATATCACGGCGTGGGTGCCGGGCCGCCTGGACAGGCTGTACGTCGACTACACAGGCATCGAGGTGAACAAAGGCGATCACCTCGTCTACTTGTACAGTCCCGAGTTGTTGACGGCTCAGGATGAACTTCACCGCGCAGCCGAGGCCGTGGCACGGCTGCGGCCCGACTCGTCGCGGGTGCTGGTGCAAATGGCCAAATCCAACCTCGAGGCGGCGAGAGAGAAACTTCGGCGTTGGGGTCTTGCAGAGGAACAAATCGATGAGGCCGAAGAGAAGGGAATCTCTTCGGATCACGTGACCATCTATGCACCGATGGGCGGCACGGTGATCGAGCGCTTCGGCCAGGAAGGCATGTGGGTAACCACGGGAACACGCATCTACACCGTGGCCGATCTCAGCGAGGTCTGGGTGAAGCTCGATGCCTACGAATCGGATCTGACGTGGCTGCATTACGGACAGAAGGTCACAATCACGACGGAAGCCTACCCGGGAGAGACCTTCGAGGGGCGCATTGCGTTCATCGAACCGACCTTGGACGCGACGACGCGGACGGTGAAGGTGCGGGTGAATGTTCCCAATGCCAACGGCAAACTCAAACCGGAGATGTTTGTTCGCGCAACGGTACTCGCACAGGCGGCCACGCGCGGGCGCGTGATGGATCCGGGGCTGGCGGGCAAATGGATCGGGCCGATGCACCCCGAGATCGTCAAGGACGGTCCGGGCACCTGCGATATATGTGGAATGGACCTGGTGAGGGCGGAAGAACTGGGCTATGTGCCACTCGATATCAGCGAAGACGATAAGCCCCTTTTGATACCCGTCTCCGCGGCCTTGGTGACGGGTACGCGCGCGATTGTATACGTCGAGGTACTGGGCGCGGAGAGGCCGACCTACGAAGGCCGCGAAATTGTTCTCGGCCCGCGTCTTGGCAAGTATTACATCGTGCGATCAGGGCTCCGCGAAGGCGAAAGGGTCGTCACCAACGGCAACTTCAAGATTGACAGCGCACTCCAAATCATGGCGAAGCCGAGCATGATGACGCCTGACGGCGGTGGTGGCGGCGGTCACGTTCATGGCGGCATGCAGATGAAATCGGCAGGGGACATGAAAGGGCCCGCCGTCGCGTTGGCAGACGTATCGAAGGAACAATTGGCCGGCCTGGATCGCGCCTTCGTCGCCGTTTCCGAAGCAAGTGATGAGCAGACCAAAGCCGCATTAATCTCCTTCCAAGAAGCCATTGACGCCGTCGAGATGTCCCTGCTGCAGGGTTACGCCCACATGGTGTGGGTGGAGTACTCGATGCGCTTGAAAAACGACACGGTCGAGGCGCTTGACGCAGCGGGAACAAAGCGGCTCGATGCGTTTCTTGAACTAATGAGCAATAACTTGGAGAAGCTTCGTGGGGAACTTGGCCTCGTCGCGCAACATGTCTCCGACGATGCGCCGACACATGAAGCGCAAGCGCCCGAGGAGTTTCAGGGGCAGATTCGCACGCTTTTCGACACGTATCTGCGCATCCACGCTGCGCTCGCCGAGGACAAGTTCGATACAGCCCGCAAGGCCACGAAAGCGGCGCTAGAGGCGCTCGAAGAGGTTGACATGGGGCTTCTGGAAGGCAGCTCGCATAGGTCTTGGATGGGAAGTCATGCTGCGATTGCGGATGCCTTCTCAAAGATGGACAAGGCGGAGAAAATCAAAGATATGCGCGCAGCCCTTGCGCCTCTCACGGCGGGGCTCTCGAAGGCCATCGAGTCCCTGGGAATCGGGCCCGGCAACCCGGTGTATAGGATTCATTGTCCCATGGCGCTTGACGGCTCAGGCGCGGACTGGCTGCAAGGGGCCAAGAAAGTGTCGAACCCCTACCTCGGCGGGGCGATGCCCACGTGCGGCACCCTCATGGGGAGGGTCGATCACGGGCCCGAATCATCGACCTCCGGGTCCACCAAGACGCACTTAGAAGAGCATGACGGGCAGGCGGCGCACGTGGTTGGCGGCCACGATGAGTAACGGTGCTCAATCAGATGGGGCAGAACACCGTGCCATGTCGTGGATCGACAAGATTATCCTGTACTTCCTCAAGAACAAGCTCGTGGTTGCGATGCTGGTCCTGTTCTTCGTTATTTGGGGCGTCAGGGTCGCGCCCTTTGACTGGGACACCGGCTGGCTCCCCCGGGACCCTATAGCCGTTGACGCCATCCCCGACATCGGAGAGAACCAGCAGATCGTCTTTACCGAATGGATGGGCCGATCCCCGCAGGACGTCGAGGATCAGATCAGCTATCCGTTGACCGTATCGCTCCTGGGTATCCCCGGGGTCAGGACTATCCGAACGTTCTCGTTCTTCGGATTCTCTTCGATCTACATCATTTTCAACGACGACATTGACTTCTACTGGTCGCGCAGCCGCGTCCTCGAAAAGCTCAGCAGCCTGCCTGCCGGCACGCTACCCGCCGAGGTGCAGCCGGCCCTGGGCCCGGACGCAACCTCACTGGGTCAAGTGTATTGGTACACCCTCGAGGGGCGTGAGCCCGACCGGATCACGCCCGCGGGCGGCTGGGACCTGCATGAATTGCGGACCATCCAGGACTGGATCGTCCGGTACAGCCTGCTTTCGGCCAATGGTGTGAGTGAGGTCGCGTCCATCGGGGGATTCGTGCAGGAATATCAGATTGACGTCGACCCCGACGCCATGCGCGCGTTCCGTGTCAGCCTGGAAGACGTGTTCAGGTCCGTGCGCATGTCCAACGTCGACGTGGGCGCGCGGACCATCGAGGTCAACAAAGTCGAATACATCATCCGGGGCCTTGGATTCATCCGAGACATCGAGGACATAGAAGACACGGTCATCAAAGTCAATGAGAACGTCCCCGTGTACATCAAGAATATCGCCAAGGTCAGCCTGGGACCGGCCCTTCGCCGGGGCGCCCTGGACAAGGAAGGCGCCGAGGCCGTGGGCGGCGTCGTCGTCGTCCGCTACGGGGCGAACCCTCTCGAGGTCATCAAGAACGTCAAGGCCAAGATCGCCGAGATAGCCCCAGGCCTCCCCAGCAAGGCCCTCATCGACAACGCGCAGGTGGACCGGCAAGAGGTCGAGCACTTCGCGAGGACGCACGGTTTCGAGGCCTATGATGGGTCTGATTTGAATCGGGACGCGTGGCTCAATTGGCTCCGCACGACCGAGCGATCCGAGTGGCCGTCCTGGGCGACGATCAGCCAAGTGACTGTCGTTCCGTTCTACGACCGCACCGGCCTGATTTACGAAACGCTGGGCACGCTGAACTCAGCCCTCTTCGAAGAGATCCTCGTGACCATCATCGTGGTTCTCGTCATGGTCATGCATCTGCGCAGCTCGATCCTCATCAGCGGCCTGCTGCCCCTGGCCGTGCTTATGTGTTTCATCGCAATGAAGCTCTTCGGCGTCGATGCCAACATCGTGGCCCTCTCCGGCATCGCCATCGCCATCGGCGTGATGGTGGACATGGGTGTCATCGTCTGCGAGAACATCTTGAAAGGGCTCGACGCGGCGGACCCGGAAGAATCGAGTCTCGACGTGATCTTTAGGGCGGTGAGTGAGGTAGGCGGCGCCGTCGTGACCTCGGTCGCCATAACCATAATCAGTTTCCTGCCCGTGTTCACCATGACCGCCGCAGAGGGCAAGTTGTTCAAACCCCTGGCTTTCACGAAGAGCTTCGCCCTTCTGGCTTCGGTCATCGTCGCCCTGGTTATCCTCCCTGCTGTCGCCCATCTACTTCTTGGCAAGCGTCGAGGGTCGCTCAAGATAAAGCAAATAGGGCTCGCGGCCCTTATCCTAACCGGTATTGCGGCCCTGTTCTTCCTTCCCTGGTGGATAGGCACGCTTCTGGTTGCCTTGGGCGCCTACAACCTGTTCGCCTCCCGCATCCCCAGCAGCTTTCAAAAAGCCGGCCCCTGGGCCTTGACTTCGGCAGCCGTCGCGGTCGTCGGCTATTTCTTGGTCAAGGAATGGACACCGCTGGGACCTGAACAGGGGCTGCCGAGGAATTATCTCTTCGCCGCTGCCCTCATCGGCGGGACCTTGGCCCTGTTCCGTGGACTGCAGCACGTGTATACGCCCATGCTGCGGTGGTGCTTGAACCATAAACTAACGCCGCTCGCGGCCAGCCTTGCCGTCATACTCATGGGGGGGGCCGTCTGGCTCGGCTTCGATGCGCTGTTCGGCTTCGCCCCGGCCCTTGCCGAAAAGGTGGGCGCTTCACCCGAAAAAATAAAAGAATCACGCGCCTGGTCCGCGGCCACGGCGACCTTTCCCGGATTGGGCAAGGAGTTCATGCCGCCCCTGGACGAGGGCTCTTTTCTATACATGCCCACCACTATGCCCCACGCCTCCATTGGCGAAGCCTTGGACGTCTTGCAGTATCAGGACCGGGCCCTGGCATCCATCCCGGAAATCGACTCGGTGGTCGGCAAGATCGGCCGCGTCGAGAGCCCGCTGGATCCCGCGCCCATCTCGATGATCGAAACGATCATCAACTATAAGCCCGAGTATATTTCGGATAGCGATGGCCACAGCATCAATTTCAAGTACGATGCCAAAACCGGCGAATTCATCCGGGACGAAAGCGGCGAACTGATATCTGATCCTGACGGCCGGCCCTATCGTCAATGGCGCGACCACATTCGCTCGGCGAACGACATCTGGGACGAAATCGTGAAGGTGGCCGAGATTCCCGGTACGACATCGGCGCCCAAGCTGCAGCCCATCGCGGCACGCATCGTCATGCTCCAGAGCGGCATGCGCGCGCCCATGGGCGTGAAAGTGAAGGGGCCCGACCTGGACACGATTGAAAAGGTTGGCCTCGATATCGAGCGCTTTCTCAAAGAGGTCCCCAGTGTCGAGGCCGCCGCGGTCATCGCCGACCGCATCGTGGGCAAGCCGTATATCGAGATCGACATTGACCGCCAGGCCATCGCCCGCTATGGGATCCATGTGCGCCAGGTGCAGGACGTCATCGAGGTCGCCATCGGCGGCCGCCGGATTACGACCACGGTCGAAGGGCGCGAGCGCTACCCCGTGCGCGTGCGCTACATGCGCGAACTGCGCGACCAGATCGAGAGTCTCGGAAGGATCTTGGTCACCGGCACGAATGGCGCCCAGATCCCCCTTATCCAGCTCACGGAAATCCGCTATGTACGGGGTCCTCAAGCCATCAAGAGCGAGGATACATTCCTCGTGGGCTATGTCCTCTTCGATATGAAACCCGGCCAGGCCGAGGTCAACGTCGTCGAAGACTGCCAGCGCTACCTTCAAGCCAAGATCGACAGCGGAGAATTTATACTGCCGCCGGGCGTCAGCTACGCCTTTGCCGGCAACTACGAAAACCAGATTCGTTCCCAAAAAACGCTCGCCGTCGTCGTGCCACTGGCGTTGTTCCTGATCTTTGTGATTTTGTACCTGCAGTTCCGGTCCATCCCGATATCCGGCCTGGTGTTTTCCGGCATCCTCGTGGCGGCGGCGGGCGGTTTCATCCTCGTGTGGCTCTATGGCCAGCCCTGGTTTCTCAATTTCGACGTTTTCGGCGAGAACCTGCGGGATTTGTTCCAGGTCCATCCCATCAACCTGAGCGTCGCCATCTGGGTCGGGTTCCTGGCCCTGTTTGGCATAGCCACAGGGAACGGCGTGGTCATCGCCACGTATCTCGACCAAAGTTTCGCATCGAGGCGTCCCGAGTCTATTGCAGACATTCGTGAAGCCACCCTGGCCGGCGCCGAACGGCGCATTCGCCCGTGCTTGATGACCACCGCGACGACCATTCTGGCCCTCCTTCCCGTGTTGACCTCAACGGGCCGCGGGGCGGACATCATGGTGCCCATGGCCATCCCGTCCTTCGGCGGGATGTTGGTCGTCGTGGTCACGGTGATCCTTGTGCCCCTGCTCTATTGCCTGATCAAGGAAATCCAGTTTCATGCGGCGCGCCTCCAGGGCGCCCTGAACTCGGAATCCTGACACGACACAGGATCCATTGGGATAGAATGAGCATTCATGTTGTCGACCCGTTGCGACAGTGAGCACAATACGTTTCTTAGAAGGAGACGAACATGACGATAATCGCGCTTTGGTTCACGTGCATGCTTGCACAGCCGGAAATAGAGCCCTCTGCGTTCTTCGTGCCCAACGAGGAATTGAACGATTATCTTCCGGAGGCCGGGGAGAACAATCCGATGCTTCGCGCTCGATTCGATGAGTGGCTTGCCGCTCTGGAACGCATCCTCCAGGTGAAATCACTCGACGACCCGGTTTTTACCTATGCCCCGTTCCTGCAATCCGACACGAACAACGTGCGGCTCATCCTGGCACAGAAGTTCCCTTGGTTCGGCACGCTGAGCACACGCCGAGACAAGAGCCTCGCCGAGGCGGATGCCGTGTTGGAACGGTTTTACGCAGAACGCAACAAGGTGTTTGCCGATGTGAAACAGACCTACTTCGAGTATGCATTCTTGGGTGCGAGCATCGAGGTGACGGAAGCGCAACTCGAGGTCCTCGGTTATATGGAGGGCATCGTACAGTTAAAATACTCACTCGGGATAGCGACGGAGGGCGATTTATTGCGCGTGCAGATAGAGCAGACGATCGTACAGGACAGCAAGGACGGACTGGAGCGTCTGCGGCCGGCGAGCTCGGCCCTGCTCAGCGAAGCCATCGGTCGTTCGCCCGCAGCGTTGCTTCCCTGGCCACAAGAGGCAGCGCTCCCGCCGCCCGCGCCGGCTCTCGAGGATGCGTTTGCCCTAGTGCACCAGGCGAATCCGGAATTGAGCGCCTTCGATCATATCATCGAGAGCGGCCAGAAACAGGAGAAACTGTCCAGAAAACGGGGATTCCCGGACTTTACCCTAGGGCTTATGTATACACAGCGAAGCAGTACCGGTGGGGAAGACTTCCTCATGCCCAGTCTGAGTGTCAACGTGCCGATTTGGCGCGGCAAAATCAAGGCGGGCATTCAAGAGGCGAGATTGAGAACCAATGCGGCGAGACAAAGCAAACGCCACAGGGCATTGGCGCTCGAGAGCGCGGCACAGATGGCGCTTTTTGGCATGGAAGACGGATTGCGGCGATATAACCTGTACAGAGATTCGCTGCTGCCGAAAGCGGAGCAGACCTATCGAAGCCTGCAAACGGCATACGCCAGCGGGGGAACGAGCACAGATTTCCTGGACGTGCTAGACAGCATACGCTTTCTGTTGAATTTCCAACTCGATCAGCTTCGCGCAGAACGCGACCTTCACTTGGCTGCGGCCGACCTCGAAATGCTCATGGGGGGCCGCTGGGTCCCCGACTAGAATCCTGCAACC
>JASJYE010000522.1 GCA_030123645.1 Candidatus Hydrogenedentota bacterium
TCCGGCCCATGCGCCCCGACCGCAAACCGAATTTCGAAGTTGAACCGTGATTACGCCTTAATTGCTGCGGCGACGAGAAGCTCGTTTATGATCCTTCGATATCGGAATTTAGTGTCATCAATGTCTTGTTTGAGCGTAATGTAGACGCGGTCGTGGGAAGCCGTATCTCCAAGTTCTTTGATGTCGAGCATATGTCTCCTGGAGTTGCGGCTTAACGTAATCGCATGATCACTACAGATTCGGTTTATCAAAGCCTCTAGTGCTAGGAAGATACCTTGGTTTTGAATTTCGTCCCGTCGTCCCTGGCTAATGAAAACCTCGATTATCAGGGATTCCAGTAGTCGCCTACACAGCGTCGCACAGCAGTCAAAAAAACCGTAGTCGTAGGAACCGTTTATTTGCTGGACGATTCTTTCGAGATAGGTTCTCGTTCCCGCGACCCAATCGAAGGGAATGACGGAATCCGTTATGGCTACCGTCCGCGCATGCAGAATCTTGTTGTACTGAGAGTCGAGTTCCGACAAATGCCGTGCGTTTAGTTTGTGCGCTTTTCCTTTTGGACCTAGCCGCAATTATTCATGACCGCCGCATGATTTGAGCGGGACGAGCGGTATTGGCCGGGTTGACGGCGGTTTTTTGAGGTGGGTTTTCGGGACAGGGCTGGAGGTTGATGTTCGGGGTTCATCCGGCGGCACGTGCCGCCTGGATCAGGGGCCTTGGGCGGCGATGCAGCCTGCCATTGAGATCATAGCCTTGCGATAGGGATAGGCCGAAGGCAGGGCGACGCGCACGCGGGACTTGAGCTCCTCGATGCGCACGGCGATTTTGAGGAAGGCGCGGCGCAACGTTTCGAACGTCGCCTTGCGCCACAGCGAGCGGCGCGGCGCGGCTTGGCGAAGTTGATGCAGCAGCCAATAGGCGCCGCTGTGCAGGAAGAGCCGGAACTGGTTGGCTTCCCAGCGGTGGCACGACGTGCGGTCGGACCGGGTGTAGAGCTTGTGCTCCTTGATCATGTTTTCCATCCGGCCGCGGGCGCAATAGATTTTCTCATAGAGCACCTTGGCCCGGCCAGGCAGGTTGGTGACGATGAAGCGTATGTCGGAGCCTTTCGATGTGGCCTCGACGCGGGCCATGACGGTGCGCTCGCGTGACCAGCTTCCGGCCTGGTAGCCGGTCTGGAAGAAGCGGCGCACTTTGTCCTTGCCCGAGAGCGCCCGGCGAACCGCCACGTCCTCACACCATGAATGGCCGATCTTCGTCAGCCGGGCGTTGCCGGGAAGCCCGAGGATGTAGCCGCAGCCCTGATCCTCCAGCAGGTCCATGACTTCGGGCGTGCCGTAATGGCCGTCGCCGCGCACGGTGATCCCGACCCGGGGCCAGTTGTGCCGGATGCGGCGGATGACGTGCCGCAAGACCCGGGCCGCCTCTTCTCCCGACGGCCGTTTGCCGGGGCGCAGCAGCGAGAGCACCGGCTTGCCCGTGGCCGCCTCGAAGATGTGGATGGGTTGGAAGCAGTACGCGTCATAATGGGCGTTGAACAACGCCAGCTGCTGGCCGCCGTGGACGGCGTCGTC
>JASJYE010000523.1 GCA_030123645.1 Candidatus Hydrogenedentota bacterium
CCGGAACCACCGGTTTGGTGCCGGAACCACCGGCGTGGTAAATGCAAGACAGCTGGCTGCGCTCATTGCGAAATGGGCAGCAAAAGGCCGGTTTACTGGCGTTTGCAGTAGGTTTGAGGAGGAAGGGGGCAGCAGTGGCCGGAATAGTCTGGATTTCCCGCAAAGCTACGCAGCGAAGAAATCCCGGCTTTACCCTCCTTGAGCTGTTAACCGCTCTCGCCGTAATTGGCATTGCAGCCACCATTTTCCTGCGCCTTTTCGCCAGCAGCAATTCCCTGGCCGCCGCAAGTCTCTCACATGGGGTCGCCGTTAACCTGGCCGAGGAGTATCTGGCCACCATTCAAGCCACCCCGGAGCGTTTCGTCTGGCCGGACTACGACGACGCTCCCATCGGCGAAGCACACGCCCTCAAGCCCATCGAGAACGGCGCTGTTGAAGAAAACTTTACGCATATCCCCGAGGCCATGCCCACAAGGAGGCGGGCCTACAATAGAGATCGAAACCTGTACAACAACTTTACCTGGGAGGCCTTCGCCGTATTACCGCTTGAGGGCGCACAATACGTCCAGATTATCGTGGAGATCAGCTGGATGGACGAAGGTAAACTGCGCCGCTTCTCGCTCGGTTCTGCGGCACCGCGCGCGTTAGGCGACGGGGCTTCGTTATGAATTGCCTCCCTTCACAAAGACGTGAATGCTCCCGCCGCATAGCAGACCGGCGCTACCGGCGCCGGGCGGGCTTCACGCTTCTCGAAGTCCTCGTCGTACTGACCATTCTGGGCGTGGTCTCCACCTTGGGCATCTCCGCCTTCGTTACAGTCATGTCTGCGTGGAACGAAGGTAAAACACTGACCGAACTCGACGCGCAGGCGGAAGAGGCCTTCGAAGAAATCAGACGGGACCTGGCGGACGCGCTTTCATATGAATTATCCGGTGTCGCCCTTCGCGGCACGAGTGGCGACGCCATCGATACCGACACGGTCCCCGCCGCACACAATGCGGACGACAGCGTCTCCATCCCGATTCAGGGGGCCGCCGTGGGACGCGCTAGGCAGCGGGCGGAAATGGTGGGCTACCGCGTGGACCGAGGCACCGCGGAAGGCTCGCTCATACGGACCGTAGGCAGCCTGGATGAAGATTTCCCCACCACCGGCCGGCAGGAAGTCATTGCGCGCGCGCGCACCGTCGCATTTCGCGCCGAATACCTCAGCGACGATCCCGGCCGGCTTTGGGAAAGCGAGTGGCACGGGCCCGGCCACCCTAAGGCCGTCCGAATAAGCCTCACCCTGGAAGATCGCGACCGGCCCGGCATTCAAATCTCTCGAAAGGCCGTGCTGCGGGTTCACGTACGCTGATGGACGCCATGATGACGCCACATACATTCCAGTTGAAAGCACGCAAAAAAGGGACCGACGCAAGCGGAGCGAGGTACGAGCGTAGACGTGTCTGTCCCTTTTTCGGTCAGGACGGCGGTTTCGCCCTCATCGGCGCCATCGGCATGCTTGCGCTTTTCGCCCTCCTCGGCACCGCCTACGTTAAATACATGATGGTCGAGTTCGAAGATACCC
>JASJYE010000192.1 GCA_030123645.1 Candidatus Hydrogenedentota bacterium
GGCGACGTTTGGTACGGGGTGTACATGAACGGGGACAAGGTCGGCTACGCGAAGAACAGCCTGAGCGTGGATGATGACGGGACAGTGACCATCAGCCAGGACGCCTCCTTCAAGCTCAAGATGATGGGCATGCGCCAATCGATGCGGACAATGACCGAGAGAAGGTATGGGGCCGACGGCGCGCTGATCGGAATCGAATCTATCGTTGATGACATGTCCGGCACGAGCACCTTCGTGGCCACGGTCGAGGGCGACCGCATGACACTGCGCACCAGCGTGGGCGGCTCCATGAAGGAAGTCGTCATGCCTAAACCACGCGAGTCACTGCGCGACTCGCTCAGGACGGTGGAGTTCGTCCGCTCGGGCCCGAAGGTCGGTGAGGTGGTGACCTACCACCAGTTCGAGCCGATGTTCCAGCAGGAGATTGAGGCGCGTAGCGAAGTGATTGGGGTCGAATCGCACAGCTTCGAGGGGGTGCCGACGACCGTCTATGTACTGAAGACGACCTTGAGCATAATGGGGATTGATTCCGTTTCGCACATTACCGAAGAAGGTCTTCTTTTAGAAGATGAGATCGCCGGCGGCCTTCTTGTGATGCGTCTTGAGCCCGAGGCGATAGCGAAGGACGTCACGTACCAGAACGACACCATCGTTTCGAATGCCGCGATGGTGGATGCTCCAGTTCGGGACCCGCGGGATCGCGCCGTGCTGCGACTGAGACTCGACGGTCCTTTGACAAGCGGGCATTTGATTGAAGACGGACGCCAGTCGTTCCGCGAAGATGGAGACGGGTATGTGTTTGAAGGCCGGAAAGTGGACGTGGACGGGCTTGTGCCCATGCGCCTGCCCGTTTCGGACGAAGAGGCGCGTAGGTGGCTGGAGCCGTCGACATTTGTGCAGTGCGACGACCCAAAACTTATTGCGAAAGCCCGCGAAATCGTCGGCGATGAGACGGACATGATAAAGATTTCTGAGAAACTCGTGCATTGGGTGTACGACAACGTCCGGCCCACGTTTTCAGCGCGGCTCACGAATTCGCTGGATGTGTTGGAGAGCATGGAGGGGGACTGCACGGAGCACAGCATGTTGTATATCGGGCTGGCGCGTGCCGCGGGGTTGCCTGCGCGGGAGGTCGCGGGCCTGATTTACGCGGACCTGCCGGAGCCGGGCTTCTATTTTCATCAATGGGCGATGGCCTGGGTCGGGGAGTGGATCGATGTCGATCCGACATTTAATCAGCCCGTCGCGGATGCGACGCATATCAAGCTGGCCGAGGGGGACCTGTTGGAGCAGGTGAAATTGCTGCCGATAATCGGTCAATTGAAGATCGAAGTGCTGAACGGCGATTAGCGAGGGGATTCGCGCGGGGGCCTACCATGGATCGCGAAGGATCCACGAAAAGTAAGGGAAAGAGGCGACGTCGAAGACTTGTCCGGGTGGCCGCGGCTACCGCTGTCGTCATCGTGGCTCTGCTTCTTACGGGCCAGCCTCAGCGAGTGATGGTAGAGCGCATCGCCGAGCATGCGTTGGGGGCCTCTGTCGACGTGGAGTGGGGCGGGTTTCTGGGGGACCTTCGACTGGATAGTCTGCGCATTTACGGGCGGCCCAAGGATAAGGAGAGCGGTAGTCCGTTTCTGGTGGCTACGGGTGTGCGGGTTGACTATAGGTTGGGCGGCAAGGGCGGACTCGGCTTACGGTCTATCGCCATCGAAGAGCTTGCGATCCACATGGACGCTACAGACCCGGAGGACGAAAACTTCGCTTTCGTGCGGTCGCTCCTGGACGCGGAACCGGGCGATGAGGACCCGGCGTACATGCCCGAAATGGTTTCGATTGGAACTCTAAGCGTTGAGGCGGATTTTCCGGATGCTTCCTTCTCGGTAGGTAATCTTCGGCTTAGTGTCGAAATCGAGTCGTCCGATGCGATGAAGCTGACCATCGCGGGCGAATCCATACCCGGTTCGTACCGGTTGGCGTCGCCCGAAATCTCGTACAGCGTTTCCGGCGCGGATCTCCGCGCAACCTTCACGCTCGCCGGGGAGTCGATCGAGGCTACGTTTACGGCCCGCGTCCCCGAATTTATGGACGTGAAGGGCCGGGGCTCGATTTTGTTAGGCGAGGAATCGGGGGAATTCGACCTTTCGCTCGAATCGCTTAGTCTGAATGGGGTGGGCTTCGCAGAAATCGCCGAGCAACTCGATATCGTGCCGTTAAGCTTCGACGAGGCGCGGCTCACGGAGTGTGTCGTCACGGGGAACTTCGAGGCTGGGGTTTGGCCGAAGGCACACGCGAGCCTCGAAGTGGCCGGTCTGTCCGTGGGCGATCCGGGCAACGAATTGTATGAGGGCGATGCCGGCGTTTCGCTATCGATGGAGGGCGGAGAGACCGGCATGCAGGGCGAAGCGAAGTTTACTTTTGCACAGGGACAAGAAGTCCGCGTGGATTTCGCCTCCGGAGCGGATGCGGGCCACGTGACGGCCGTGTTTGACCAATGGTCCAAGGAAGAATTTCTCAATGTAGTTCCTGTGGCCTTTCGCGCGTCTGTCGCGGAGCTCGGATTTTCGAGCGTGTCCGGCCGTTACGAAGGGAAATGGTTTGAATCGGGCTTCGGCGTGAACATAAACCTTCGGTCCAGCACCGCCGAAGGCACTTCGATTGTCCCGCTTCTAGTTGCACTCGATGCACGAGCATCGACGGCCGGCCACCTGTCAATTGAAGGCGACCTGGAGGCCAAGCTTGGCGATGAATTGATTCAAGCAACCGCCTATTACGGAGCCGAGGGCCGGTATCGTATCGATATATTGATTGGAGACGTAGGTCTGGGGCCGTGGGTGAGTCTCTTGGCTGGACAGCGGCTACCCGAGGGCGCTTCTGCGACGCTGGCGGGGACGATCCAGGCGACGTCGGCGGGGGAGGGTAAGCCGATCGTAATCACGCCCGACTTGGCGCTGACTTCGTTAAGCTACGGCGAGACCAGCCTGGATCGAATCGATGTCACAGGTCGGATGAGTGTGGCGGAAGACTTGAAAAGCCTGTCGGTGGAGCGGCTGAGCGCCGAGGCAAGCGACTACGTAACCCGCGTCGTATTAGAGGGTTGGGACTATACAATCGAGGCCCGTCGGGGCGGCGGGCGCTTCGAGGGCGCGCTAGACCTCGGGCTCATAGGAGCAGCTTCTGGCCTGGCGGATTTGTACGGGGACGTGTCGTTTGAGGGAACCGTCAGTGTGGATGACGGAAAAGTTGCGGTCCCGGTTAGTTTTGTCTCCGAATACATCGGGTACGGGGACTTGGCCGTTCCGTATGGCTCGGAGCTTCGCGGGGCCGCGACGCTCACCTACGCGCTGGATGACTCCGAAGGCGTTTTGCGCGATCTCGCGATGACGATTGGCGAAGGGACAAAGATCACAGTCGGAGACACAAAATTCTCGCCCTCGCCGTTTCATGCCCAGGGCGATTTTGTGCTTGAATCCGATCTGCAGGTGCTCGTCGACCTCGATTGGTTTCAGTTCGCCGAAGGGAAGGCCTTGGAAAAGTCATCGTTTGAAATTTCCGAGGACGGATTGTCCGTCGATTGGCATGTGTCCTTTGATGCTTCGAGGCTGGTGCTTCCGGAAGACGCCGCCTTCGTGTCGGGCGTCGAGTTCACTGCGGCCGGCACCTATGACGGCGAGCTGAACGGCGCGGGTAAGGTTTTTGTACGCGAATTGTCGGTGGCGGGTGGCACGGTGCACGCGATTGAAGGCGACGCTGAACTGCGCGGCACGCGCCTGATTGTGCCTGCAGCTACGGGGAGGTTGTTTGAAGGCTGGACCAAATCGAGGCTCGAGGTGGGTTTGCTTGAAGAGAATGTCCCGGTCTTATTGAAAGTGGAGATGACAGGTATCGATCTCGCCGTGATGACCGATGAGGTCAAGCCTCCAAAGGTGCGGTTGACAGGTTTCTCGGACGGACTGCTCGAGGTGGAGTATTCGCTGGAAGGGCTGCAGGGTCTGTATTTGAAGGTGTCGTCGGCCGAGAATCTATCGGTGAACCGGGATTTCATCGAAGAGCTGCTTCAGTCCGAGGGATTCTTGAGCGGCGCAGGCGCCAAAGTTGCAGAAAAGGCCATGGCAAAGTTGCTTGGCGACGCCCCGCAGCGGCCATTCGACAGCGGCACGCTGTCCGTCTATCTCACTGAAGACACAATTCAGGGGGTCGCCGAACTAAAAAGTGAGAAGACGAAGGCCTATAATGGCCTTAATCTAACGGTGAATCTCGATATGGACCAATCGGCGCTCGCGGAAGCGCTCAGGATGCTTGAGGAATCCGCGCTAGCTGAAATGGAATTTTAGGGCGAAGTAGGGCACAATATAGTGATTACGCTGCCGGGGGGCGTCTGCCCGGAGTGAATAGAACGTGGGGATGCGCGTCTTATGCTCCGAGGAGGGAATACGCTATGAGACGATTTTCTAACGGGATTACTGTGATTGCAGTCGTGCTGATTGTCGGTTGCATCGTGATACCCGATACCTTTGTGGCGAACATTACGGTCACGATTCGCCACGTCGAAGAACAGGCGGGCCAAATCCTCGACTATGTGGAAGGCAAGTCGGACACCCTGCCGGGGCTGGAAGAGACCGACACGGAGAACACGTCGTTCTTGCAACGCACGTTGCAGTATTTGTCGCCGATTCAAGTGGCCTATGCCGCAGAGCTTAAAGATGCTTCTCCGCGGGTGACGCAGATCGCGAAGAAGATGAAGGAGCGCTTTCCTAAGCTGGCCGCAGCCAAGGCGACGGGGGCGGTGGGTGAGACCAACCGCGGGCTTCTACAACTGGAGCGGGCCGCTCTGATCCCGGACGCAGAAGAGAAAAACCGCGTGCAGCGCATTATCGCTGCCGAAAACGAGGACCGTAAGGCACTCTATAAAGAAATCGCACGGCTGAACAGCGATCAGAACTTGGACGTCGGCAAGGTCGAAAAAGTGTATGCTATACAACGGCTCGAACGCGCGAAAAAGGGCGAATACTACCAACTCCCTCCACCGGGTAAAGACTTTGACAAGTTCAAGGCGTCGCCACTGGGCCAACGCCTCGGCACGGGTTGCGTCCCGGGCGCCTGGGTCACCATAAAGTGACCACTCCTGTGAACATGTTCTTTTGATCGAGCTTAAGGCGGGTGAAGTCGAAAGGCTTCACCCGTTATTCTTCCTCATGGCGAGCAGACTCGCAAAATCATTGGAACGGTTTCAGGCCGGTCTGTTATGATCCAGCCCCACATTGCGGAGAGGTGGCCGAGTGGTTGAAGGCGGCGGCCTCGAAAGCCGTTGTACGGTCCTGCCGTACCGCGGGTTCGAATCCCGCCCTCTCCGCCACATAGATAACTAGTGTATCAA
>JASJYE010000193.1 GCA_030123645.1 Candidatus Hydrogenedentota bacterium
GCGCCGAGCCCCGCGAGTTGCTCACTGATTTCCCACAATCGTCTGGCGTCGGCCTCGTCGCGGGACCGTTCCGAGGACTGGGCTTCGCGGCATTTCACGAAATATTTCCCGCTCACGCCGTCCACCTCGGGAGACGACGCAAGGTAGACGCTCGTTTTCGCGCCACTTCTCGGGCTGCTCAACAAGTAGGTCCCGTATTTGATGATGAGACCGAGTGGGCCCCGCACATCGCGCAAAATCTTCGTGCGCACGACGCCCGGATGTAGACAGTTGGCTGTCACTCCCGTACCTTCCAGCCGGCGCGCAAGCTCGCAGGTGAAGAGCACGTTCGCAAGTTTCGACTGGCCGTACACGCGAAAAAATTTGTACTTCTTCTCCGCCTGCAGGTCATCGAAATCCATGCGTGCGCCGTGGTGGACAGTCGACGCGACGTTGACAACGCGTGACGGAGCCGTGGCTTTCAGGAGGTCCAGCAGCAGGTGAGTAAGAAGGAACGCACCGATATGGTTCGCTCCGAACTGCATCTCGAGGCCTTCGACGGTCAATTCGCGTTTCCCCGGGACCGTGGCGGCATTGTTCACCAAGACGTCCAAACGATCGTGTCTCTCCTTAAAGGCCGCGGCAAAGTCCCGGATGGACTGCTGAGATGCAAGGTCGAGCAGCATGAGTTCAACGCTAGAGCTTTTTGACCCTGATGTGATGCCCGCGAGGGCCGCTTCTCCGCGTTCGCGGTTCCTGCACGCCATGATTACTGTCGCATTCATCTCCGAGAGCCCGCGCGCGGTTTCCAAGCCGATGCCGGTGTTCGCGCCGGTGACGATACACACCTTTTCACGCATATCCGCCAAAACGCCCTGCTCCTATCGCGTACCGCGGGTCTTTCTTCCACCTTCCGTGAACCGGCGTTATAATAGCGCCTTCCAGCCGTACCGAAGCGCTCACTATAACCGTTTGAGACGCACGCATGTCAGACAGCCCAGCGACAGTAGATCTGCGGAGCGACACCCTTACTAGGCCTACGGAAGCCATGCGAAGGGCGATGGCCACCGCGGAGGTGGGCGACGATGTCTTCGGAGAAGACCCCACGGTCAACCAACTCCAAGAGCGGTGCGCGGCGCTGCTCGGGAAAGAGGCGGCGCTCTTCGTTCCCAGCGGCACGATGGCGAACCTGCTCGCATTTCTGTCGCAGACCCACCCGGGAGAGACAATTATCCTGCATGAGGACGCGCATCCCTACAATTATGAGGCCGGCAACGTGGCGATGGTTGGCGGACTGCTCACGCGGACCCTTGCCGGCGAGTTAGGGATCCTCGATCGCGACAGCATCTTTCCCTATGTCATTCGGACCTCGGACCATCACTTTTCTGAAACCTCCGTGATCGCCCTTGAGAACACGACCAACCGCGGCGGAGGGAATATCTATCCTATCGAGACCTTGCGCGATATCCGCGCCCTTGCAGACGAGAACGGCATCAAGGTGCACTGCGACGGCGCCCGGCTGTTCAACGCGGTTGTTGAAACCGGCCACTCCGCCGCGGATTTCGCACAGTATTGCGACACCATCAGCTTTTGCTTTTCCAAGGGCCTCGGCGCTCCGGTCGGCTCGATCATCGCCGGGAGCGCAGACACCATCAACGCAGCGCACAGGTTCCGCAAAATGCTGGGCGGCGGCATGCGCCAGGCCGGTTTCCTCGCCGCCGCGGCGCTCCATGCGCTCGACCATCACATCGACAGGCTCGCCGAAGATCACCGCCGCGCCCGCGAGTTCCGGGCTGGGCTCGAGGGCCTGCCCGGCGCGTCATTTCCCATGCCGAGCCCCACAAATATCGTGTTATTCGACGTCAAAGACGTCGCGGCATTCATGGGAAAGATTCAGGAGCAGGGAGTCCTGATGATCCCGATGGGCCAGCGCCGGATCCGCGCCGTTTTCCATCTTGATATCGACGACGAGGGCCTGATCCGCGCGATAGAAGCCTGTAAGAGTGCCTTTGGGAGCTGACGATTAGTCCTACAAATCACTTTTTGCGGTCTTTGAGGGCACAGTATTCTCAAAGATCTTTGAATTCTCCACTATCCGTGGTATACTGCCCGCGTCGAGGAGAGACATGGATGCCTACGTACGAATACCATGCGATTCGCGCGGAGGGGGACGCAGAGAAGTCATTTATCGGGGGAGTCGTAGTTGCGCAGAGCCGCAAGGCTGCCAAGGAAAAACTACGTGATCGGGGGTTGAAGGCGACCATGCTGCGTCGCGCAAGGGGGCTGGTCGGGCTGTTGCGATGGTTCGAGGCGGACATCCGCTAATTATCCGCGGCCCGGGATTTTGAAACGCCGGCAACGGTAGCGTCAACGTGGAATCAATTTAATCTTCTTTCCTTGATATTATTGCGAGGGCGGGGTAGCCCGCGTGCTACTCTAACTCTTGTCAATGTGGAAAAGGCCCTTTTTCGGGGCTGCTAGCGACGGTGGGGGGATAGCTATGTTGGTGGCGATCCATCAACTGCACTATCTACCGTGGCTCCGCTATCTCGACAAGATCCATCGCTCCGACGTCTTCGTCGTTCTAGACGACATCCAATTCAACAAAAATGGCTGGCAGAACCGCAATAAGTTGAAGACCTCCTCAGGTCCCGTAACATTGACTGTGCCCGTGCGCGCGAAGGCCCAGCAGAAACTGAACGAAACGTGCATCCATAACGACGTAGATTGGCGCAAAAAGCACTGGCGCACCCTCGAACAAAACTATCGCAAAGCGATCTATTTCGACGACTATGCGGATTTCTTCGAGGAGACTTATTCCCGGCCATGGGAGCGGCTCAACGACCTGAACCGGCACATGCTGGCGTTTTATTGCAAAACCCTTGGCATCGGCACAACCATCGTGTATTCCTCCGACCTTCGCGTACCCGGCATCGCCACGGAGCGACTCGTCAACCTGATCAAAGCCGTCGGCTGCGCCAGGTATTACAGCGGGACCCACGCGCTCCAATCCCATCTCGATCCGGGCCTACTCGAGGACGCCGGCATCGCGCTCGAGCTGCAGGAATGGCACGCGCCCGAATACCCACAGCTCCATGGGCCTTTTGTTCCCGATCTTTCAATTGTCGACCTCCTTCTAAACTGCGGCCCCGAGTCCCTGGAGACCCTATGCGGACAGCCGATCTGATCCAGCATAGCGCCCCGGTCATCGGGGACGAGGAAGTCGAGGCAGTAAGCCGTGTGCTCTACAGCGGCAGTATCGCCCAGGGCCCGGAAGTCGAGGCATTCGAAGAAGAGTGCGCGGCATTCGTGGGGCGCCGCCATGGCGTGGCCGTCAGCAGCGGAACCGCCGCGCTGCACTTGGCCCTAAACGCGCTCGGGGTTCAAGAGCGCTCGACGGTGGCCGTGCCCTCGTACGCTTGCGCTTCCCTACTTACGGCAATCTCGCTACAACGCGCCCGGCCCTTCCTGTGCGACGTGGGCGGCGACTTCAACATTGACACGAGTTCTCTGCCCCGGGATATCGACGCGGCGATCGTGCCGCATCTCTTCGGCGCGCAGGCCCAGGTGCCGCCAGGCCCCAGGGTGATAGAAGACATTGCGCAGTCCATCGGCGGCGAGACGGGCACCCAGGCGCCCGTGGCCATCGGGTCGTTCTACGCAACGAAAATGATGACAACGGGTGAAGGCGGCATCGTACTCACCGACGACGAGGCCATCGCTGAGCACGTGCGCGACCGGCGGGACTATGACAACCGAGAGGACTTCTGCAACCGATTTAACTATAAGCTCACCGATATCCAGGCCGCTTTGGGCCGCGTACAGCTTCGCCGCCTGCCCGGGTTTGTCAAGCGTAGGCGTGAAATAGCCGCGCGCTATCTCGAGGCCTTCCGCGACCTTCCGCTCGGGCTTCCCGACGCGGTGGGGCACGTGTTTTTTCGCTTCGTCGTGTCCGCCGGCCGGCGCGGCGAATTAGAGGAACATTTACAGGATCGGGGCATTGAAGCGAAGCGGCCGGTACACCGGCCCGCCCATCATTATTTCAGAACGGCAGACGAAGTGGCCGCCGCGGATGGCACGGGGGACTATCCTGGCTCAGATCACGCGCATGATTGCGCCATTTCGCTTCCGATTCACCCGAACATGCTCGATGAGGATGTACAGAGCGTGATCGACTCCGTTCGGCAGTTTTACTAGGGGGAACGCGTTTACGGGGGACAAGTATGTATTGGTCGCTGCCATCGTGGCCCATGTTGTATCTGTATACAGGGGGTGTCGCCTTTATTTTGTCGGCCTTTCTGATGCCCCTATGTGTTCGGATGCTCCGACGATACAAAATCATGGACGAGCTTTCGGACGCGAAAATCCACAAGACCCCTACGCCGCGCGGAGGCGGAATCGTCATCTTCATCGCCTTCGCGATAGCCGTCGTTCTACCAAACTACCGCGACAATCCAATGAAAGGCGTCCTGCTCGGATCTTTTATATGCCTCTTGGTAGGGGCGATTGACGACCTGCGCGGCGGCGTACCCGCCGTAATAAAGCTCGCGGCACTGACCTCGGCCACGCTTATCATGTCCTTCTTCGGCGTGCAATTGAACCTCTTCGGCTACTATCCCCTCGATCTCTTCTTCACCTGGCTATGGATCGTCGGCGTTACCAGCGCCTTCAACGGAATCGACAACATGGACGGCCAAGCCGCGGGTGTGGCGGTGATCGTTTCCGCAATGTACCTTACAATAGCAGTCGATTCCTTCTTCGTCGCTGGGACGGAAACGAGTCTGTCGTGGTTCGGGCTGCTCGCCTCGGGCCTTATCGGTGCGAATCTCGGCTTCCTTCTCTACAACTTTAGGCCCGCAAAAGTGTTCATGGGCGATTCCGGCAGCTTCTTTCTCGGCTTCACGCTCGCAGCCCTGGGGGTTATGGGTGAATGGGCGGACCACCGAGTCGTGGCATGCACGATCCCCGTGTTGATCCTGGGCGTGCCGATTTTCGATTTCGGCTACGTTCTCGTCACCCGAATTTTGAACGGGGAGACACGGACGGTTCGCGGCGTCATCGAGCATTGTGCGCCGGACCACCTTTCCCATCGCCTGGTCTGGTTCGGCTTTTCGCAGCGCAATGCGGTCCTGTTCATCTACATGATGTCCTTCGCACTCGGTACTTCGGGCCTGCTCCTGCGCAACAGCGAGCGCGGCTTCGACAGTATACTCGGGCTCGTCCAAGGCGGCTCCGTGTTGCTGCTGATCGCGGTCCTCATGATTACCTCGGAAGGCCGCCATGTGAAAACCGCCCCGCACGACGCGAAACCCGTGCTGCTCAAGGTGGAGCCGTCGACGGAAACTGAGCCCGAGCCCATTCGAAAAACCGCTTAATCTTAGGGGATGCCTCGACA
>JASJYE010000524.1 GCA_030123645.1 Candidatus Hydrogenedentota bacterium
GAAACTCGACCCCGTTGGGGAGAACGATGGTCACGAAATCGTCTTGACCCACGCCGAGTTTTTCGTAGGCGCGCGCCAGCCGGTTCGTGCTCCTAGAGAATTCGAGGCGCGAGACCGTCCGCCCTTCGTAGGTGATGATCGGCCTATCGGGATCTTGCTCCGCGAGCCAGTCGATTCTCCGTCCGTAAGACGTTATACTCATTGTGGTTATCCTTTTCTTTCGGAAGTTCATACCGTCAATCAAAACAGCGGATTGCCGAGCGTTCACCGGCTCCGACTTAATGAGGCGAGCGACGAAGACCGCCCGCAGGATCCAGCCTGACGAACTTCCACCGGATTGAACCTTAACGGGCTCGTGTTCTCAATTCAAATACGGCAACGATGCTCTTGCGTTGACATAGGTCTCTCTGCCGAAGTAATTTAACTTGTCAAGGCGAACCGCAGTGGATCTAAGAAACGCATCCAACCCGACAGAAGGAGAATCCTGATGAAGAATTTCAATCGTGGCGCATTGTTAGCCTTCGTTGTTCTTGCGCTCTTGGCGGCATCGTTCGGCGCTGTACCGGGCGCATGGGCTGCCGGTGAAGAAACTGATGTCGCAGGGTATCCCAAGATAGTAAAACGCGCGGTAGAAATTTGGAGCGACGGCACCCGATTGTCCGCCGACATTTTCTATCCCAAAGACCGTAAGGAAGGCGAGAAGCTGCCCACCATCGTTCTCTGCCATGGATGGGGCGGCACGAAGGCTTCCCTGGTCAGGGCCATCGCCCCCCGCTTCGCCTCGGAAGGCTACGTGGTCCTCGCTTTCGACTACCGCGGTTGGGGCGATAGCGACTCCCGCCTCGTGCTCCGGGGCAAGATGCCCGAGGCGGACGAAGACGGCTACATGACCGTCAAGGTGCAGGCCATTCGCGAGGTCGTCGATCCGGTCGATCATCAGATGGACATCGACAATGCCATTTCCTTCGTCGAAGGCGAGTCCATGGTCGACACGGAACGCATCGGCATCTGGGGTTCGAGCTTCGGCGGCGGCCATGTCATCTGGCGGGCGGCCCACGACGATCGAGTGGCCTGCGTCGTGGCTCAGGTTGGGGGCATGAACGGGACAGCGTTGAACAAGCTCAACGACGCGCTAAGCGAGACGCGGACGGCACGGGCCCGGGGCGAAATAGATCCGGTCCCGCAAGGCATCGCGGTACCCGGCGGCGAGCTGCGGGGAACGGCGTTCATGGAGCGAGTCGTGCTGTACTCGCCCGGTTACTACGCAGACCAAGTCACGGTGCCTACTTTCCTCCTCGACGCCGATAAAGAACACTATTTTGACATCACCGCGAATTCGGAGGCGGTCCACAAGATTCTCAAGAAGAACGGCGTGGAAACCGAGTACCACGTCCTCAAAGACACGGCGCATTACGACGTGTACCGGGGCGACACGCTTGACGAGGTCATGAAGCTCGAGATCGCGTGGTTCGACAAGCACTTGAAGAACTAAGCAAGCGAGTCATTCAAGCCTAGCGAGTTTCTGTTGCGGAAACATACTATTCATGCCGTTCCCGCGGAGGCGGA